>JAYEJE010000278.1:0-21833 GCA_034660415.1 Methanobacteriota archaeon
AGCACTTACGCACTGGCGCATCGAGACGAAGATACGCTTTCCGCGGTTCACTGGCAGCACGTCGTGCTGGACGAAGCGCAGAATATTAAAAATCCGGCTGCTAAACAGACGCAGGCGATAAAGAAGTTTGTGGCAGAGCACCGAATCGCACTTACAGGCACGCCCGTAGAAAACCGACTGTCCGAGCTGTGGTCTATCATGGACTTCCTCAATCCGGGCTACCTGAAATCAGCCAAGCATTTCCGTACTAATTTCGCATTACCCATCGAGCGATATCGTAGAAATGAGCGTGCCAAGTCTATTATCGGTGCTGGAGAGGCATGGGTAACGGAATTATCAACAGATCAGCTTAAGGAGGTGTTCTCATTGAGTCAAGATTCTGTAGAGCCAATGGAATAACGTATTTGTTCTTGTTAACCACAAGATTACACAGATTTTCACAAACCTTTTCTTAAAAAGAAAAGCTTTACCAAAAGAACTTTTTTGCTTTTTCTTTTAGCACAGGTTTTCTTTTTGTAAAAAAGAAAAAGTGTTGTGTTAATCTTGTGGAATCTCGTGGTTTTTAAGATTAGCTACACAAATACTATAAGGGTAAATAACTTTAAGGATTATACTAAATAAAAAAAGATTGATTAATACAGAAATGAAGATAGTGGTGCTCTCAGATACACATGCAAATGATCTGACGGATTTGCACGAACGTATTTTGGAAGATTTGAATAGTGTTGATCTGATAATTCATGCGGGTGACTATACAAGTAGAAGTTTTCTTGACCAATTGATGGAACTGGGCGAATTTAAGGGTGTTCATGGTAATATGGACCCAGAAGAAATAAGGGTGGAACTCCCAGGAGAAGCTATTTTTGAACTCGAAGGGTTTAGAATTGGTGTCACACACCCTTCAGAGGGTGGGAGCCCACTTGGGTTAATAGAACGGGTAAAATCTAAATTGGGCGACGATTTGGACTTGATCATCTACGGGCATTCGCATAAACCGGAACTTAAAAGAGAAGGCGGTACTATTTTCTTCAATCCCGGCAGTGCAACTGGTGCCTTCCCGGCAACGTATAAAACCTATGGTATTATAACTATAGTGGACAAGATAGAAGTAAGGATTGTGAGTTTATCCTAATATAAATTCCCATTGTATGAATTGTCTCCTTTACTGTTTCATAGCAACCGCAACATATTGGACGGCTCTGCAACTCACAGATGAAGATCATGAACTATACCGTGGGTAATCCTTCTGCAAACTCCGCTTTAACATCTACCGAATGCCGCCGCTATGTTTACGCCACAATGGCAGATATAAGCGCCCATGCAAATGGTTTCCACCCCCTTCTTTATTTCAACCGTGAAATATAAGTGATATTCATTTATTTTTCGCGCTAAAACCAGAAACTTTTATATGTTAGAAATCGTATCACCTTTCAATAGATATAAATAAATAAGTAAAAAGAAAAAGGTGAAAAGGAAAGATATGAAATCGAGATACGGATTGGCATTCACGCTTTGCTTGCTCTTGCTACTCTCAGGAGTAGGTGTTGCGTCTGCACAAGGAGAAGTAGTGTCAGGAGTTACAGATAGCGGATGGATAGCAATAGCGGCTTGTATTGCAATGGCGGGATCAGCACTTGCTGCAGGTATAGCAATATCAGCTACGGGCGTAGCGGCGGCTGGAGCTACGGCGGAGAAGCCTGAAGTGTTTGGTCGTGTTCTGATTTTCGTTGCTCTTGCAGAAGCGATTGCTATATATGGGCTTTTGATTGCGTTCATGCTCTGGACAAAGATATAGTAATTAATAGCGTATAGTGCTAAGCCAAATGCAAAATAGTGTAAAAATGAAAGAGGGGCTAAAGGGCAATGTTATTTTTCATGCCCTTCCATATGCTATTTTTATTTCCTGTTTTACCATACTAGGTTTATTTGGTGGTTTTGTGCTCGGTAATATGTTAGGGGGGTGCACACTAGGCTTTGTCTTTTCTACTTTTTTCACATTCCTCGGATTCTTTCTCGCATTATTCATCACTTACCACATCGTGAAGGAGAAGTATCTGATTTGTTAACAATATTCGCAAATATATATAGGGCCATCTAATGCGGAAATCCAGTAAGCATATCCCGTTTCAGCCCCATGCATTCAACAACTTCAGTTAATAATCGGTCTGCTTGTTGCGTAAACGCATTCGCCCAGCGTAAATGCGTGTATCAGTTCGCGTTTTCTTGCAGCCGGCCATATATATCTTCGCAAGAGATTCATGCAACCAGATAACCGTGCTGTTTTGGATAGCCAAATCCTTAAAAGACTTTTTCGCATGTTCCTCGTATTTCCGCTTTAGCCCCCAGACAGCACTCAAAAAACGTACCCCAAACTCGAGTATTGTTACCCAAAAAAGGACGAGTACGTCAATTTTACGCTCCCCTTCAACAACCCCTGTTTCTCTTGCGGCGTTTCTCAAAAAATCATCGGGAAACCGCTCAACAATGACCTGTACTGTAGGATCCACATTATTTTTATTATCTGAAACCATATATTTGCTCACTAGGTAAAATAATCGCTTTCGTACTATATACAAAGTGTCAATAGTTGGGATGTCGACCTCTTATCCGAACACGCATGAATCTTGTTATCTCGTCTTCCTCAATATCCACTTCTTCCTTCCTTTTTATTTGACTCTTCACTCCACCACATAAATAGCCGGCTTAAGCGGAATAGCAAACCGTTTCTTACCCTTCGGATCGTACTCATCATTTATTAGTATTTCACACCCGAACTCGTCCGTTAAATACGCTCTCTCACGTGCCAGAACCTCAGCCTCATCAAGCTCAAAATATGAAGTATAATCTTTCTTTGGTAAAGCTTTCTTTTTAAAAGAAAGGTTTTTCATCACCTGCTTCACGAACTCCACTGTGCTTTTATCCTTCCTGAGCTTCATCGCCTCTTTAATCTTATCCTTATCAGGCAAATCCTTTATCGCACTGAAAATCTCCCATTTCCAGTTTTCCGCAGTATAGACATAAATTTTAGCGGGCTCAATCCGAGCTATCTTTAGTATCTCATTTATATCGTCAATGAGCGCGACCAAATACTCCTCCTCGCGCTCTACACGATCGTCAATGAACTCCACTTTTAGCTCCGGCAGTGTCTGCACAGAAATGAACGTATCGTGTAGCTTATGCCAAACCTCTTCACAGATATGCGGTACAATTGGCGATAGAACAATCAGCCAATCCTCCAGAATGTTCCGGACAATCCGTTTCCGTCTATCCGCGCTCTCCCTCTGCTCGTAATATCTTACATCGTTCAGTACATTGAACAGCATATTTACTCCCGCTTCGCGTATTCTAAACGCATCAAACCGCTCAATTGATTCCTGTAACCGTCTGTAAAATTTAGATAGCAGCCAGCGATCGGTATGCGTGAACTCAGCCTCTTTTAGTGCTTCTACGTCAAGACTACCCTCAAATAGCTCTGCCAACGTATTAAATCGCTTCCTCAACGCTTCCGTATCCTGCTCACGCCAGTTGACTACGCTTGCGAAGTCCGCGTTAATCGCACAATAAAGCCGGTATATGTCCACGCCATAGAGCTCAGAGACATCAGCTAATGGAATTACATTCCCTTTGCTCTTTGACATCTTCCGTCCTTCTCTTATCATCAACTCATTCAGTGTGATAGCCTTCGGCCACTTACTTGCGGGAAATATCGCGGCGTGGTGCATCAAGAAGAAAACCAAATGGTTTGATAGGTGCGGTGGCGCAGTGTGCCGCAGATCATTCGGATACCAGTATTCATACTCCTTCTTTATCCGTTTCAAACTATTCACATCAACGTTTATCGCCTTTGACAATGCTTCGGCATCGCCGAGTCCAAGAAAGACATAATCGAAGAACGACTCAGTTAACGCATCCACGGGCAGTTGCCTTAGCAGGTGCGCTATGGTGTACAGCGCCATGTAGATTGTAGAATCGCTCAGAGATTCAATTATCCAGCCCTTTTCAAATGGGAACTCTGTGCCCAGACCCCTTTTTCTCGCACATGGTCTAAACGCTAACCAATCGATAATGTCATGCATATACGCCTTGTACTTGTCCGGATAGAACGTCATCCCATCAACGAGTTTATGCCCCAAATCTTTCCACCATTTTGGGGTGTAATCTATAAACCATTGATCTTGCAAGACCGCAACAATAACTTTACCGCCACCTCTCGTTACCGCCTTCCTCGAAGTCTCATAGAATACATCTGCTATCTTTTCGCTCTTTAACCAATCCTTAACGGCATCCTTTATCGCTGCGATTTTAACACCCGCAAAATCGCCACAAACTTCGTTTAGTACACCGCGATAGAATTCGTCCTTATAGATTATCTGTGTGGCTTCTTCTAATCGCTCATCCGCCTGGTTCTCTATACCCATTTGTTCACAAATATCTTTCGCGGGCATTTCATACCCTTCTATGTCTATTATCCGTATTGGCGCTATCTCAACCCCTTCTGCACGTCTCAAATCCTCTAATGCGATATAATCATAGGGCGCATGTGCCGGAACAGAATAGACCACGCCAGTGCCTACATCCGCATCAACGAAGCTTGCAGGTAAAATAGGAACCTCCCTATCACCTATGGGCGTCTTAACGTGCTTACCCAAGAAATATTCACCCGCTAGTTCTTCCATAGCCTCAATTTCTTCTCGCTGATAGTCTAATTTCTCTGCGGCTTCTCGTGATACTATCCAGAACTCGCCCTCTACCTTTACCTTAACATATCGTGCCGCAGGGTTGATCCAGAGGTTAGTAACGCCGAATATGGTTTCGGGACGTAGCGTTGCTGCGACTAAGTAAGAATCCATGTCAGAAAGTTTGAACTTTATGGTCGTATGTTCAATAGTCGTTACTTTAGTTATATCGCCATCTTCTATGTCGTCCTCTCCAACTGCTGATTTGTCGTCAATAGAATAAGTAATAGGGTATTTCCCTTTCGTTATTACGCCCTTATCGTAAAGCTTTTTAAATTGCCATTCGATGAACTTGTTGTACATAGGCTCTGTGGTATTGAACTTCCTCCGCCAGTCTATGGAATACCCCATCCTCTTAAAGTCGTCTGAGATACGATCGGCGAAGAAATTCGCAACGTTTTCCGGCTTGCCAAAGCTACTGACTATCTCTTTTACCTTTGCCGCACTTTCATATATCGCAATGTAATCGTTATATCGCGCCACGACCGTCTCTTCGCCTTTCGCAATACTATCGGCAATCGCTAAAATCGGCGTTCCGGTAACGTGGAACGCCATAGGGAATAGCACGTTATAGCCCTGCAATCGCTTAAATCGCGCTATTATATCGCCTAATGTATATGTTCTGCCATGACCTATGTGTAACGGTCCTGAGGTGTATGGATACGGGACACTCAGAAAGAACTTTTTTACGCCTCCTATATCGGCATCAAAGATTTTGCGCTCTTCCCATCTGCGCTGCCATTTATCTTCTATCTCTTTGAAGTTCATCGCTGCCATTTTGTACTCTCTTTTGTATAGAATATCTATTTTTGCTGATATAATTAACTTGACACTGTCACAGATCATTTACCGCCGAGAACGCTGAGTTCGCAGAGAAAGTTTCATGTATATGCAGATTGTTACCATGAAATGGAAAAAGGAAAGTGGAAAAGGATTATCTAAGCAATATTGCGAAACTTCAGATTAAATCACGAAAAACAAAAAGTTTTTATGTTTCTGTATGTCAATAATGGTGTAGCAACAATAAAAAGCATGGCAAAAGGAGTGGCAGAAGGCGGAGGAATAGCAACAAAAGAAGCAGCTTTCCCTAGATTCGCTGGAGGCGAGCTTGATGAGTTTATTGACGAAGCAAACAAGCTTTTAGAAAGAGGTGAGCGGACGTCAATAGCACAAGCATGTGAGAAATTTTACAAGGTTACAGAGGAAATAATCAAGACTTTAGCAGCAGAGCATTTACTTGTGGAATGGCGAGATGCGGAAAAAATAGGACGATGGAAAGCGCTTTTGTTACATCGAGCCGCAGCTAAATTAGCGCGAATAGAAGGCGAGTTAATACGAGATGCCTGGTCTAATGCCTGGTACTTGCATACTTCTGGTTTTCATGAGAACCTGTTAGATGCTGAAGAAGCTTCCAGCTATACGGGCAATATAAAAAATCTGGTGGCTTGGTTCAATCGGCGAAAAATACACCGTTAGTGCATCCGGAACACATTATCGCAATTAATCAAATAAGAAAAAGTGCTGCAACAATCAAACCGGATTCAATGAGTGCGGCAATAAGCAGCAGCAGCAGAACCAGAATGAGATATGCTCTCAGGCCTTTTCGCAATTCATCTTTCAAATGCCGCTCTTCTTTCCGTTTCAAAACCTCTCGTCCCAATTTCAAGCCAATTGCGGCACTGAGCAAAAAAGCAGGTATCTCAAATATTCCATGCGGCACTATCGCAAGAAAGACAATTAGACCCTCCTCATGCGCGAACCAGCCGATCAAGCCACCATTGAGAATTACAGAAAAGAGTGGAAATATACCTAATAGCGGCCCCAATATAATATCAAGGAAACAAGTAAAAGCGTTATTCAGAAATATCACAACGAAAAAAACCATAAAAATCAGCCATGCCGGGTAAATATCTGTAAAATCCTTTATACCCTCACTAAGCTCCTCAATCCACTCCAGAGGCGCACTAAATACTTCGCTTAGAATACCAATATAGCCGATGACAATAGCGCCAATAAAAATAATGGAAACGAACAATAAGTAGAACCTGAGCGAATGAAGATATTCCCGCAACGATATGTTATTGTCCATTTTCTAGTTGTATACTACTATTTAGTTAATTAGAGATAAGACTTAAACTCTTGTGCTAATTCTCTCGTCTCTGCCATATAATCTTTTCCAAGAACAACCTTTTCCAACTTGTATCTCGCATCCGAAGCAGCAACATAAACAGCTAATTCTACCGCTTTACCTTTTGCTGTTGCATGCACGCCCACGGGAAGCGAGCACCCACCACCAATTACTTTTAATACCTCCTCTTCCACTTCCGCTTCTATCCTCGTCTCGGAATCGTCTATCTGCTTTAAAATCTCACTCTCTTTCGACCCCCGCCTCGCAACCACAGCGATTATACCCTGTCGAGGCGAAGGCACAAAAGGGTCTCGATCAAGCCGTTCATATTCTATATCCAGCTTCAGTCTCTCAAAGCCCGCTTCTGCAAGAATCACACTATCGTATTCGCCTCTTCTAAACTTCGCTATTCGCGTGTCCACATTGCCCCGGATGTCCTTTATCGTTACTTTTACGCCTCTTTCGCCTACATAGTTCAAAAATTGATAGCGCCGCCTCACACTTGAGGTCCCTATTACAGCACCTTCTGGCATATCGTCTAATCTATACCGCGACACGAGCGCATCATAAGGCGAATCACGAGGCAAAACCGCTGACGTCTCTAACCCTTCCTCCCTCTCTGATGGCATATCTTTCATGGAATGTACTGCGAGGTCGATTTTACCATCCAAAAGCATCATATCGAGCTTTTTAACAAAAACGCCTATCGTTGGCATTTCATATAAGCCCCTGTCAGTCATGACATCCCCCAAACTCTGCACTGTCTTTATCTCACATTCCACACCCAACTCGCTCAACCTTTCACAGACTTTTTCTGTCTGCACTACCGCCAGATTACTACCTCTCGTTCCTACAATCATTAGTTTAGTATAATACGTCTTTGGTAAGATACTTCTTTGGTAAGGCTTTCTTTTTGAATGTCTATAAAGTATAACTTCTACCTATTTAGGACGCAGATTAACGCAGATTAACGCAGATTAAAAGTAGTGTATTGATTTTTTAATTTTGATTCTATGAACCCGTAAAAACTTAATAATCCTGACTTTAGAGTAGCGTCTGTGTAAATCTGTGAAATCAGTGTCACTCAATGATAATTATCAAAACTTTTTGGGTAAACTATTTACTGGCAGTTCCCTCTAACTTCACTTTCATAGAGCACCTTTATTGCATATTGAGAAATCGCAGGAATACCATCATTTTTACGTTCTATCGTCATTGCATTGAATGAAGATTCTAATATTCTCCTCCGTCTACTAAACCATCAAAATATTTAAAATCCAGATTATCTGCCTCCATCTGCGTCCGATTATCAAAAAATATTCTTTCTTGAAAGTCAAAAAGACGTGCTATAAAGGAACGTATATTGCGTTGCAGTTTGCAATTTTCGTCTCAATTTCCTTACATCGTCACGATAAATAAGTAGTTCGTCACCGCCCACCCACAAATCTTCTTTTCCTAATATCCGTCTCACTATTTCACTATCCTGCTTTCCACGCACCTTCGCGATACCTCTACCATAGTCGGGCGTTAATTCTATGTATATCGGCAGTCGCAATTTAGCATAATCCTCTTTCGGGATCAGTTTCGCGATGAACTCCAGTTCTTCTCGTTTTATTCGATAAACTCTCTTATCTCTTCCCTGCACACTGGGTTTATCCTCCTTTAGCAATGTTAAAAGTGTCTTTCTTTCAACGGGCAAATGCTTGTTTAGCGTTTGAACCATCTTCACGATATTTTTGTCCTCAAATCCTGCCATTACCATCACCTCTTATTACACAATGGGAGGGTAACCTTTATATAGAACTAAAAATATACTTACTGCTAGTGATATAGAAATAATGGCACAATTAGGTGGAACACCAGTATTAATATTGAAGGAAGGTAGTGAACGAACAAGAGGTAGGGACGCACAGAGCAGGAACATACTTGCAGCGAAGACCATTGCTGCCGCAGTTAAGTCTACTCTCGGTCCAAAAGGGATGGACAAGATGTTAGTGGATTCAATGGGCGATGTTGTCATAACGAACGATGGGGCAACGATATTAAGGGAGATGGATATCGAGCACCCAGCGGCGAAGATGATGGCTGAGATAGCGAAGACACAAGACGAAGAGGTTGGAGATGGTACAACGAGCGCAGTCGTTATTGCAGGCGAGTTGCTGAAGAAAGCGGAAGATCTTCTAGACCAGGAAGTGCATCCGACATTGATTGCAACCGGGTATAGATTAGCGGCTGAGAAGGCGTACGAGATCTTAGAGGGATTAGCATACAAGATCACAGCAAAGGATACAGAGTTGCTGAGGAAGATAGCAGCGACTTCTATGACCGGAAAAGGTGCTGAGATGGCGAGGGATATGCTGACCGACCTTACAGTGAATGCAGTGAAAACGATAGCGGAAAAAGGCGTGCATGAGATAGATATAGACCATATAAAGTTGGAGAAGAAGGTAGGTGGCAGCACTGACGATACAGAGTTGATAAGTGGTATGGTAATAGACAAGGAGCGAGTGCATCCGGGTATGCCGAAGAAGATTGAGAATGCAAAGATAGCACTGATAAATTCGGCTTTTGAGATAGAGAAGACAGAAGTAGATGCTAAAATAGAGATTACCGCACCCGATCAGCTAAAATCGTTCCTGGACGAAGAGGAGAAGATGCTGAAGGCGATGGTGGACAAGGTAACAGCGAGTGGCGCAAATGTACTTTTCTGTCAGAAGGGAATAGACGACCTGGCACAGCACTATTTGGCAAAGGCCGCTGTAATGGCAGTTAGAAGAGTAAAAGAGAGCGATATGAAGAAGTTGGCTAGTGCAACAGGTGGGAAGATATTGACGACCTTAGAGGAAGTTAGACCAGACGATCTTGGAAAAGCCGGACTAGTTGATGAACGGAAGATAAGCGGTGAAGAGATGATATTCGTGGAAAAATGCCAGAATCCGAAAGCTGTGTCCATACTGCTGCGAGGCGGAACAGAGCATGTAGTGGACGAGTTAGAGCGCGGTATGCACGATGGACTGAGAGTAGTAGCATGCGCATTGGAAGATGGCAAGTATGTAGCCGGAGGCGGGTCTGCAGAGATAGAGCTGGCACTTAAGCTGCGTGAATATGCTGCAAGCGTAGGCGGCAGAGAACAACTGGCGATACAGGCGTTTGCAGATGCGCTCGAGGTCATTCCAAGAGCGCTTGCTGAGAACGCCGGCTTAGACCCTATAGATATGCTCGTGGCACTTAGATCAGCACACGAGAAGGGTGATAAGACTGCCGGCTTAGACGTGTTCAAAGGCGAGCCAACGGACATGAAAAAAGCGGGTGTTATCGAACCTTTACGGGTGAAGACACAGGCTATTAGCTCTGGAACGGAATCAGCAACGATGATTTTGCGGATAGACGATGTAATAGCATCGAGTGCGGCTGCGATGCCTCCAGGTGGCGGTATGCCTCCAGGTGGCGGTTATCCGGGAATGGAAGGGGAATATTAATTTTTTTTTTCCTCTTTATTTTTTATTTTTAAGATTGTAAATAAAGGAAGGTAGAGTGAAAAATGGGGCGAATAATAGGTATTGATCTCGGAACGACGAACTCAGAAGCGGCTTTTGTTGATGAAAGTGGTGATGCAAAGATAATACCAAGTGCGGAAGGAAGCGCATACGGTGGGAAGATGTTTCCATCGGTGGTTGCATTCACAAAGGATGGGCAGCGGTTAGTAGGCGTAGCAGCAAAGAGGCAGGCGGTGGTTAATCCCGAAGGTACTGTAAGAGAAGCGAAGAGGCGGATGGGGAGTACCGAGAAGATATATGTGAAGACCGTAGACAAGAATTTTACACCACAAGAGATCTCCTCCATGATATTGCAAAAGATAAAAGCGGATGCCGAGGCGTATTTAGGTGAGGGTGTGGATGCGGCTGTTATCACCGTGCCGGCCTATTTTGATGACAATCAAAGACAGGCGACCAAGGATGCCGGTGAGATCGCAGGTTTTGAGGTAAAACGGATAATAAACGAGCCTACTGCGGCGGCAATGGCTTATGGACTTGGAAAAGGTGGAGAATATAAGGTTGCCGTTCTTGACTTTGGTGGCGGTACATTTGATGTTACTATCATGGACGTAGGCGAAGGTGTATTTGAGGTACTTTCTACAAGCGGTGATACTCATCTGGGTGGAACTGATATGGACACGGCCGTAATAAATTGGCTCATAAAGGGATTTAAAGATAAAGAAGGGGCGGATTTAAGTGGCGACCTTACGGCGACACAGCGAATACGAGACGAAGCGGAACGAGCGAAGATAGAACTCAGTTCATCTGTTTCTACTACTATTAATTTGCCTTTCATTACCGTTGTGGGTGGCGAGCCGAAGCATCTTGAGGTGACGCTCACGAGGGCTAAATTAGAAGAACTTGCAGAGCCGACACTGAAAAGGCTCGATCAGCCAATAAGAAACGCGTTAGGAGATGCAAAGCTCTCGCCTGGTGACATAGATAAGATAATCCTTATCGGCGGACCCACGAGGATGCCGATAGTGAAAGAACGATTTGAACGGATACTGGGTAAAAAGACGGAAGGCGGTGTTGATCCTATGCAATCGGTCGCCAGGGGTGCTGCGGTACAGGCAGGTATCCTTAGCGGAGAGGTAAAGGAAGAGATAGTTCTGCTTGATGTTACGCCCCTTACACTCAGTATTGAGACTCTGGGTGGTGTTGCAACTACATTGATAGAGAGAAACACAACGATACCAACGAAGAAATCACAGGTATTCACGACTGCTGCAGAGAATCAGACGAGCGTGGAGATTCATGTCTCGCAGGGCGAGCGGCCGATGGCTGTGGATAACACCTCGCTAGGTAGATTCCATTTAGATGGTATCCCACCGGCACCACGTGGTATTCCTCAGATCGAGGTCACATTTGATATTGATACAAGCGGGATTTTAAACGTCACGGCAAAGGATATGGGTACGGGAAAAGAAGCATCTATACGTATAACCGCGTCAACAAAACTCGCCAACGATGATATAGACCGGATGGTGAAAGAGAGTGAGAAATACAGCGAAGAGGATAAAAAGCGGAAGGAAGAGGTGGAACTCGTAAATCAAGCGGATTCGCTCGTTTACACCTCGGAGAAGACGATAAGTGAGCTTGGCGATAAGATAAGTAAAGAGCAGAAAGAGAATGTAGAGCGTGCTAAGGACAAGCTGAAAGAGTCACTAAAGGCAAAGGACATGGCAAAGATAAAAACTGATTTGGATGAGTTGACGAAAGCACTGCACGATGTTTCTGCTGTGGTATATCAGGAGGCGCAGAAGATGGCTGCTGAGGAAGCGGCTAAGCAAGAGGGAGAAGAGAAAGCAAAAGGAGAGAAGAAGGGAGAGGGCGAAGGCGATTACGTGGATGTCGATTATGATGTGACGGGAGAGGGAGAGAAGAAGTGATCTTCTCTATTCTCCTAAAGAACTTGCACAATGCAATGAGGAGAGGAAAATTATAAATCCTAAGCTCTAAACAATTTCAAAATCCAAAAACCCGATATTTACCATTTACGTCACCCAAGCGTATCAAGGTCAAAGCTCATACCATCTCTCGCTGCTATTACTTCCACACCCGTCTCGTCGCTCAACTGCTTCGCTATTGCCCACGGCTTATTTCTCAACATGGTCATCCCGAAATGCGTAAGTATTGCAATTCTTGGCCGGTTCACCTCTATGATCTTTTTCGCATCTTCCACGCATAGATGGTCCACACCCTCTCGCCTTTGATACATCACTACGTTCAGCACGAGCGCTTTACCACCGTAATAATTCTCTAAACCGTCGAAATAGCGTGTATCCACAATAAAGGACACTTTAGTCTCTTCTTCGTCTTTTAGCCCTATGTTCAACCCATACGTTTCCACACCATGCACGTGCCTTTTAGGTGTATTTATCTTGATTTCACCAACGGTATAGGTACCACCTTCCTTTAGCACTTCTATCCGTTCCAAAAGCCCTTTAGAATAGTTCAAGACAACCGCATCGCCTTCGTCTGTTAGGGCATCGTTTGGACAGAGGAGTACCCCTCTGTGCTTGAATCCACCCCTTGTCATCGCTTCTATCATCACGTTTACGTCATTGGAATGGTCTAAATGCTTATGCGTCAGAATAATAGCATGCAGCTTAGCTGGGTTGAGCTTCGGCTTACTGGATGCAAATCTAACCAACGTGCCAGGACCCGGGTCTATAAGGATATTTGTGCCGTGTAAGCTAAGAACAGTGCCAGCAGAAGATCGAAATTGTGTTATCATTACGAATCGCGCACCCGCAGTTCCTAAAAACCTTATTTCATCCTTTTCTTTTCCTGTCATTGCAATACCTCAAACCTTATTTATGCGCGTGCTTCTTTTTTATTGTATATAAAGTATAGCTTCTACCTATTTAGGACGCAGATTTACACTGATTTACACTGCTTTATCTTTTTTATCTTTCATACGACGTTTTACCGTCACAGAACAGAGCAGAGCGACGAAAATTAATTAGAAGTTTGTGATTTCCATCTGTGTTAATCTGCGTTAATCTGTGTCCATAAAATACTTTTTGTCTGTCTTTTCTTTTTGTTTTGTGGGCCATAAATAGTTAACCGAACACACATGGCACCCGCTCAAATCCTCTGTGCAAGCCTAATTTACTCGCTATATCTATTACATCCTGGTATTCACTCATATTTATACCTCTGTTCAGTTCCTTATACTCGTACGCTTTATACATAGGCCTATATTGCAGCATTATGTTCACATAGGATTCCGTTGATATTTCGGTAGCAATAAACTTAAGAACCTCTGCGGAGCCTGCTAACCCGTTTGGAAGCACTAAATGCCGTATCAGTAACCCTTGCCATGCTACTCCATCCACTTTTAAATCGCCCACCTGACGGTGCATCTCCTTTACCGCTTCTTTACAGACAGTGAAATAATCGGGTGCATTGGAATATCTCTCGCCACTTTCCACATCGCCATACTTTATGTCTGGCATGTATATATCGACGATACCATCTAGCAACTCGATGGTGCTTTTTGCCTCGTATCCGCCACAATTGTAAACGATAGGGATCTGAAGCCCATTTTCTATTGCTATTCTCAGCGCTTTCACGATCTGCGGCGTGTAATGCGTAGGAGTGACGAGATTTATGTTATGACAACTGCTCTTTTGCAGATTGAGCATGTGAATCGCAAGTTCTTCCTCCGTCATCCTCTGTCCATATCCTAAGTGGCTTATGTCATAGTTTTGGCAGTAAACGCAGCCAAGGTTACAGTTAGTAAAGAATATCGTTCCCGAGCCATGAGACCCAACTAACACATCCTCTTCTCCAAAATGTGGCTGCACGCCGGATACCACCAAATTTTTATCTGAGTTGCAATATCCCTTCTCGCCCCTGTTTCGATTAACGCCGCATCCTCTCGGACATAGTCTACACTCGTTTAGCATATCCCCAAGCGTCTCTATCCGTTCTTCAAGCTCGCCTCTTTCGTATGTCTCAATATATGCTGGCATGTTTACTAAACTAAACATAATGGATATTATTTACTCTTCGTGATTGTCTCGAGAGCCGCCAATAAATCCTTAGTTGCCTTTCTCACGGCACCTTCTGAATTATACCTCTGCTTCCAGCCCAATTTATTTAGTCTTGACGCATCGAGCGACATAACGGGCACATCACCTTTCCAGCCCCTTTTACCGCCGGTGAATTTGAAATTGGGTGTGGTGTGCATCTCTTCACACACAATCTCTGCAATTCGCGTCACGCTTATCATGTCATCCGATCCGATATTGAAGATATTCACCTTTTTATTCGCTTCCGGTTTTGAACTTATGCCCGCAAGCATGGCGTCTATGCAATCATCCACGTAGATATATGACTTCGTTTGTTTGCCATCACCTAAGATTTCCAACTCGTTCGGATTGGATCGAATCTTATTAATGAAATCGTAAATTACACCGTGCGAGGACCGTCTGCCTATAACATTCGCAAACCGATATAACCAGGCTTGCATCTCAAAGGTATGGCAGTAAGAAGCGATTAACGCTTCGCCGGCAAGTTTCGAGGCGCCATACAGCGAGATGGGAATAGTTGGATATTCTTCTGGGGTGGGCAGTATATGCGCCTCGCCGTAAACGGTGGAAGTGGAAGTGAAGAGAATCCTCGGCACTTCTTTTCGCCTCATTGCTTCCAGCACATTATAGGTTGCGATTACATTTTGCTCTAAATGAACTCTTGTATCTTCCGCACCTAGTCGCACATCGGGATTCGCAGCAAGATGCCAAACTGCATCAACACCGTCAAAAAAGGCTGTTATATCGCTATGTAAGAGGTCTAGCTTATGAAACCGGAAATTTTCTTCGCCTATATGCGGGTTTATGAATTCCTCGTTCCCGGAGCTTAAGTTGTCCAGGACTAAAATCCCATGTCCCGCGTCTAGTAACCTATCAACCACATGCGAACCTATGAATCCCGCTCCACCGGTAACAATTATTTTCATTTTCTCCCGGCTATAGGATAAGTCCCCAGAATTTTCAACATTGCCGCTTTCTTTTCAACGCCTTTTAACGCTTCTTTTATCTCCGCTTCTTCTAAGTGCCCTTCACAATCGATATAGAACATGTAATCGCCCAATGCGCGCTTGGAAGGTCGCGACTCGATCTTCGTAAGGTTTAGTCCACGCAGAGCGAATTCGCCTAATACCTCGTATAAAGCACCTGGCCGCTCTTTTACATATAACAGTATAGAGGTCTTGTCCTTGCCAGTAGGTGCGGCTTTAATACCGGACGAAGAAAGCACGACAAATCTCGTAACGCTATCCTTGTCCTGCACGTCTTCCGCTAATATATTAACCCCGTACATCTTCGCTGCTTCTGCGGAAGCCAATGCCGCTATTTCTTCTGATTGCGCCGCCAGCTTCGCGGCACTTGCCGTGCTGTCCACGGATTTCAGCGCAACACCCTTCAATCGTTCCCGTATAAATTGCTTACATTGCGCTAATGCATGATGATGTGAAACTATCTTTTTTATTTCTGGGAAAGAGCCATTGAAGAGTAAGCAAATCCTTATTGGCACTAAAACTTCACCTACTATTTGCATCTCGTCTGCATTCTCGCTCGAAAGCACATCTAACGTATCGCTTACTGACCCCTCTAAGGAATTCTCTATGGGTACAATCCCGTAATTCACCTCTTTTTTTACTATGCTCTCGGAAACGTCAAATATCGTCTCATAATATTTTATTGCGAAGTTCTCAATTCTACCGCCCTCTTTTAACCATAGCATTGCGGCAGTTTCAGAAAACGTCCCTTCTGGTCCTAATATGCCTATCTCCATTTACTCTTTACATCCTCTTCATTTTATATAAACTTTAGTTATTTGTATAGCTAAATAAAAAAACCACGAGATTTCACAAGATTAACACAAGAACTTGGGATTATTCGGGTATAAAGTAGCTAATAGTAGTGTACAGGAATTATGTTAAAATTATTCTTTTTCTCGTTGAAATCTGTGTAATCTTGTGGTTATAAAAAGTAGCTAAACAAAAACGTATTATATTATATCATATTATGTTATATTACGCCTTGGTAGCATAGGGGCTAATGCGCCACCTTGGTAAGGTGGAGACCGCGGGTCCGAATCCCGCCCAGGGCTTGCCAAATGCAAACATGATTTTTATTGATCACACCCGCTAAGAAAACACAGAGGCGAGAATAATAATGATAAGACACATCACATCAGAGGAGATGGCTGCTTTAGATGAGAACTGCAAATTCTATGGGCTGATACCGCTGCAGCTAATGGAAAACGCAGGCGCTAACGTTGCAAATGAGATAAAGAAGCGGTTTACAGGCGAAGGAACGAGCGTAACGATAGTGGCGGGTAAGGGCAATAACGGCGGCGATGCCTTTGCGGCTGCACGGCATTTGCATGGCTTTGACGTGAATATTTTATTGCTTGGCCGTTCAAAAGATCTGAGAACAGAAGAGACGAGAAGAAACATGCGAGTATTAAAAGAAAACGGTTTTGACATTGCAGAGATAACCGACTCTTCAGAACTCAAAACGCTATACCGGTCAGAGGTGATAATAGATGCGATCTTCGGTACAGGTATAAGCGGTAAAATACGAGAGCCGGAAGCAACTGCAATTGATTTGATAAATGATACTAGCGCATTCGTTGTTGCGGTGGACGTCCCCTCAGGATTAGATCCCGATACAGGCGAAGCGGAAAAGGCTGTTCGAGCTGATCTCACTGTCACGTTCCACAGTGCGAAAAGGGGTTTGCTAAATGCTAAGGAATACGTTGGTGAATTGGTGGTTGCAGATATAGGCATTCCCGATGGGATGGAGCGATTAGCAGGTCCTGGCGATGTGCGGATAGTAGCGAAGAGAAAAGCAAGCAGCCATAAAGGGGATAATGGTAGGGTGTTGATAGTAGGCGGTGGCCCTTTTTTTGGCGCGCCCACCTTGGCAGCTCTTGCTGCACTGCACGCGGGTGCCGACTGGGTGACAATAGCGGCACCTAAAAGCGTATCTTCCATTATCGCTTCCATATCGCCCAATTTAATCGTTCAACCGCTTTCTTCTGAGATATTGGTAGAGGAGGACGTGCCAGTGGTATCAAACCTGGTAAAGCGGCATGATGTGCTGGTGATAGGCATGGGCTTGGGCGCAGAGGAAGCGACAAAAAAGGCGGTAGGAATGATAATTGAGGATGCTAAGAACGTGGTTGTGGATGCTGATGGCTTTTTCGGGTTGCAGTTGCCACTGAAAGATAAGCACGTTATCGTAACACCACATGCCGGTGAATTCTCGAAGTTTGGAGGTATGGAAGGGCGCGTAGAAGTGCCCTCTGACGCCAATACGGAAGAGCGGATAGAGTTTGTAAAAAATGTTTCAAAGCTAAACAAGGTTGTCACTTTGATGAAGGGTCCTACGGACATTATATCGGACGGTGTTAGAGTAAAGCTAACCCGAAAAGGAAATGCTGGGATGACCGTTGGTGGCACGGGCGATGTGCTGGCAGGCATAACAGGTGCTTTCTTTGCTATCGTTTCTAACCCGTTCAAAGCAGCAACTGCTGCTGCATTTGTTAATGGCACTGCGGGCGACCTAGCATTTGAAGATAAGGGGTATGGGCTGCTTGCTACCGACGTAGTGGAAAATATCCCGCGAGTTATGAAAGATTTTGAGTGAAAATCTGTGTAATCTCGTGGTCTATTAAACAAAAGCCATCCTTTTATTCTCTTCCCGATAATCATCTAAAGTTCGTCTTTTTAGCGTACCATCCGGGAATACCGTTATCCAGCTCCGTTTTACCTCTATCTTCCGTTCTCGCACACAGCTCTTCCCTATCACCGAATTTTGCATATATTTAGCAACAATCGAATATGCACGCTCCATCTCATCCTGATATGGATTCCGTGAGATCTTCTCGTAACTCAATTCCGCGCGGAATCTATTTATTCGGTAATCTATCTCATCATTTGTGTCTATTTCCGCTAAAAACTTCGCTATCTGCTCTATTTCGCGGTCATCCACAATTCCCGGTATGTACACGGTATTCACTACGAGCTTTACCTTTCCATACGCATTCTTCAGGTTCTCCAATACATTTTTATTTGAATATCCCGTGTACCATTCATGCAGTTTTTCACGCCATGCCTTCAAATCAAAAGTAACCTCCGTTAAACCCGCCGCTATTAGCTCTTCTAAGTACGCATCGTCCAAAAGAAACCCATTCGTGTCAAGCACTATCCATCCAGCAAATTCCTTTAACTGCGATACCAAATCTACGAGGTAATGCCTGTTTAGCGTAGGTTCGCCACCCGTTATCACTGCTTCTTCCAGTGCGCCATAACATCCGCTTGCTGAGTCTTTCACCAGGCTTATTAACTGTTCAACTGTCATCTGCTCGCCTATGGGATTACGAGCTAGACTAAAACAGCCTTTACATTTGAAGTTGCAACCCGAAAGTGTAATCCAAACACGCGGTTTTAGCTCTGACAGCGTTATAAAAGGAACATATCTGTTCATATCACATCCCCTCGTTGGTTTTTATTCCCGTTATGCTTTATCTTTGTATATAAAGTATAACTTCTACTTATTTAGGACGCAGATTTACGCAGATTATAAACTCGATAGAAGATTCTAATAATCTCCTCCGTCTATTAAACCTTATATTTAAAATCCTGATTATCTGCGTTCATCTGCGTCCGATTATCAAAAAATATTCTTTCTTGATTTATTACACGGGTTAACTATTTATCAAAACAAAACTAATAACGGAATATCCGACTTAAATATGCTTGATACCAGAACCAAATGAAAGGCACTAATACCGCTCTTTTCCCGTTCCCTTCGATAAGGGATGGGCAGCGTGAGTTTATGGAAGATGTAAAGGATGCCGTAGAAGGCGGTAAAATCCTTGTCGCGCATGCTCCCACCGGGATAGGAAAAACAGTCGCCACTCTCGTCCCTGCATTGCAATACGCAGTGGAAAACGGAAAAACTATCTTTTTCCTCACTTCCAAGCGCAGCCAGCATAAGATCGCTATTGACACGCTCAGGCTGATAAAGAATCATGCAAAACCCGAGTTCACCGCTGTTGATATTACCTCAAAGCAATCCATGTGCCCACGAACGAAACCAATACACAGGGAATTTTATTTCCTATTCAACGAATTTTGCAGGTCCGAACAGAAGAACAAAAGATGCCGTTATTTCATGAAACAGGACGAAGAAGTGCTGAGACGGATAAAAAGCGAGATAATGCATGTGGAACAGTTATGCAACTGGTGCACCAAGAGAGGTGTATGCCCTTATAAGGCGGCTTTGGAAGCAGCTGGAAGTGCCGATGTGCTCGTCTGTGACTATAACTATCTCTTTTCCGCAGACATCACAGAACGGGTATTGGAGAAAATAGAAAAGGGGTTAGAGGATCTCATTGTAATCGTTGATGAAGCTCATAACCTGCCAGACCGTATAAGAAGTAATCTCAGCAGTGAATTACGAATGAACACTGTAACTAGTGCAGCACGAGATCTTCGCCGAAGAGACCGGGAGATGCAGGGTAATCTCATGGGTTTGGAAAGTATATTCAAAAAATTGGCTATGGGTGCGAGTAAAGACAACAAGGACGAAATAAAAGTGGACCGAAATTTTCTGGTGGACGAGATGGAGAAGGTGTTGGGGCGGGGGCGAATAGAAGCGATGAGTTATGACGATTTTGTAAACTCGCTCAGGGGCATTGCCGAAGACCTTGAAACCTCTGGTAGCAGAACTACGGACGACGTGAGATATAAAAACGAGACGGTACAGAGGGACATACTCAGCGTTGCTGATTTCCTCGATAGCTGGAAGACAAGAGAGGAATGTGTCAGGATATTTTCGCTCGCGCAAAAAGACTATCCGCGACTCTACTTCAAACTGCTTGATCCTTCGGTGATAAGCGAGCCGATATTCGCTAAAGCACATTCAACCATATTAATGAGCGGCACATTATGCCCAACCGAGATGTATGCCGATGTTTTGGGTGCATCTCCAGCTAGGATAAAAGGTAAGGAAATCGTTTTAAATGAATATAAGTCGCCTTTTCCATCTGAAAACCGTATGATCGTCGTTACAAAGGCGCTTACAACGAAATATACAAAAAGGGGCGAAGAGATGTATAGGCTGATGGCGGTAAAGATAGGCGAAGTGGCTAAATATGTAAAAGGCGGCATGGCCGTCTTCTTCCCCTCATACGCGCTTCTAAAAAGCGTTGCTACATACTTACCAGACGCAGTAAGGAGTAGGGTAATGATAGAGCGGAGAGAAATGGGAAAGGAGGAGAAAAATAGGTTATATGAAACGCTGAGGGATGATACTGACGGTATATTGCTTGCCGTGCAGGGTGGCTCGTTTTCCGAAGGCATGGATTACGAATCCAATACGCTAAAGGCGATTATCGTGGTTGGATTGCCGTTAAGCCCACCAACGCTGGAGGTAAAGATGATAGAGGGCTATTATGTGCGCAAATACGGGGCTGAAACCGGAAGGAACTACGGCTATCTCTACCCTGCGATTACAAAGGTGCTGCAAGCGGCTGGTAGAGGCATAAGAAGTGAGCAAGATCGTTGCATTATCGTTCTTATGGATTACCGATTTGCACAATATCCATATAAAAAATGCCTGCCCTCGGATTTCAATGAGACATATACCAGTAGATCAGAGGAGTATTGCAAAACTTTCTTCCGATGAGATACTACAACTACTACTCATCGAGACCTTCGAGTTCGTCACCGAATTCCTCTTCTACTTCCTTCGCCAGATCATCGCCGGCGCCCACACCCAGTGCAGCATCTAATAGCTCTTTTACATAATTCCACTTCTCAAGTGCTCTTTCCTGATCATCGGGGAAAGTATAAGTCTTTCTCGCCCATTGGCTATCTATTATCTTTTCACCCTCCATTTTTTGCACCCAGTGAGTCTCTACGGAGATAAATTTACCATAGTCTCCCTCTTTGATGAAACCCCTCAATACTTGCCTTGGTGTCCCATCCTCATTTTTCATAATCACCCTATATCCAACATCCTTTAATATCTTTATACTTGGTTTTGGTCTTACTTCACTCATGGTTCTTCTTTCACCTACACCCTCATAATTTATATACTCTTTATTTTTGTATATTTAAAGTCTATTAAGTAAAATTTCTGGTGAAGTTTTCTTTTTGATTGTATATAAAAGACTTGTTGCGAAATTATTATTTTAGGGGCTAATATGTTGCTTCCGTCCGTCCAGTTCAACGGCACATTAGATGATAATTCCATAGCCCACATGAAAGTAACATAGCTTTATCATTAAAAGTCTCCTAAATTTTTTGTTGCGAAACTTGTCAGTTGTTATTCGCATTCGCTTAATTCCGCCGATAGCATGCTCTAGCCATAGCGTTATGCCTTTTGGGAATATTTCCGGCGGAAA
>JAYEJE010000279.1:0-4800 GCA_034660415.1 Methanobacteriota archaeon
CCGGTACCATAAGCAGCTTCATGCGCTCGCTTAGTTATCATAAGGTAGGTCATACCGGGATCAAAGCCGCCGAATCCAAAGAAGACATCCCACTTCTTGTAGCTATGCTCGCTCTTTTCAACACTTAGATTTGATTTTATGGGCCCAATAGCGGTCATAGCCTCACTCTTCCAGCCTATCTTGCCGCTTTCACCACATAACCTATTATAAACATCAAGGAAAAAAGAGATAGCTTTTTTATTTTTTCCGCTAACAATCTTTATCCTCGCCTCGCCCTTCGCCGTCTTCAATGAAAATTCATTTTTCAATTCGCTTCGCTCTTTCTCGGAGATAACCCCCACTATGCTGCCTTGTCTGTATGCCCCATCTAACTCTTCGATGATGTCACCTAACCTATTGCTTCTGACTTCTTGAGGCTCGCCATTAAAAGTAATTTTCATAATGTTACATCTATTGTGAAGATAATTCTTAAACTTTTACTTTTTGTTTCATAATTTATCTATGGAGAACTCGAAGACACAAACGGCGAAGATAAAGGTCAAAGTAAAGCAAATAGTCAAGAACTTCCCCCTACCTGCTTATCAGACTGAAGACGCCTCAGGCTTAGATTTATATGCTGCTATTGGGGTCCCCATACTCATGCAACCCGGTGAGATAAAGCTTATACCCACGGGTATAATGCTGTCTATCCCTTCTGGTTATGAGGGTCAAATTAGACCAAGAAGTGGCATAGCCTTAAAGTACGGGATTACCGTTTTAAATACCCCCGGGACTATTGATGCGGATTACCGAGGGGAGGTGAATATTATCCTTATCAATATGGGCAAGCAAACCTTTCGGATTAATAGTGGCGATCGTATTGCTCAGCTTGTCTTCAATCGCGTAATAAAAGCGGAATTTGAGTTAGCGGAAGAGTTGGATGAAACTTGGAGGGATGATGGCGGATTTGGGCATACAGGGAATTAAAAATAGTGCATAAAAGCTTTATAATCTTTCAAATCTTCACCTAAAGAGGATGCTAAGATAAAATGAAAGTGGAATTGCTTAGAGTAACAGAAGGCGGGATAAGTCTGGTTGCCGATGCGTCGAAGGTAAGCGGTGTTTCTTCGACACGCGGCGCAGAAGAGATAATAGCGCTAAATGTAGATAACGATTATTCTTCGGTGCTAGAACATATCTATTTCACTTTTGACATATCTGAGATAAGCGTCGCTCTCAGTAGGGAACTATTAGAGCACCGGATTGCCAGCCACACTGCGAGAAGCACGAGGTATATAGAAGAAAAGGGGTTTGGCTATTATCTTCCAGAAGAGTTAGAGCGGGAAGGGGCTGCAGCGGCGATTTACCGTGATGCTATGGCGAGTGCTAATGCGGCATACACAAAGTTGAGAGAGCTCGGCATTGCAAGAGAACAGGCGAGATATGTATTACCGCTGGCTTTGCATACTCATTATGTGGTAACGATGAATGTTCGCAGCTTGATAAACTTCTTCATGCTTAGGCTATGCGTGAGAGCGGCGCCAGAAATCCGTGCGCTGGCCATGCGCATGTATATGATATGTATGGAAGAATACCCTCTTATTTTCTCATCGGTCTGGTGCCGGGGATTCACACTTGGTGTATGCCCCGAGAATGAAGTCAGACCCAAAGAATGCCCATTCAAAGGTATATTGCCGAAGAAGCGTGAAATAAAGGTTAAATTTGAGCGGCAAGCGAAGAGGATAATAGAGAAGGAACTGGCCACATACCAAAAAAAAAGCTGATACTTTTTAAAGTCATGAAGTCCTCTTTAAATGGATATGGGAGAACTCGTGCGAATAGTGGAAGAAGGGGATGTGGCGTATAATAATCCTATCGTGCTAGAGGGGCTGCCGGATGTGGGGTTGGTGGGCACAATTGCAGCTTCTTACGCTGTGGAGAAGATGGGCTATAAGGAAATAGGTTATATCGAATCAGATTTGTTTCCGCCTGTTATGGTAATACACAAGGGCAAATTGAAGAGTCCTTTTAGAATATATGGCAATGAAAACGTAGTAATAGTGTTATCGGAAGTTGCGATACCGCCAAATGCTATTTATCCGTTGACAGAGGCTTTGGCCGATTGGTTCAAGGCTATTAACGCTAAACTCGTTATCTCGATAACCGGGCTGCCCGCGAAGGATAGGATGGATATAGAGAAGCCGGAAGTGTTTGCCGTTGGTAACAACGAAGACGCGATGAAGAAGCTGGAGGCTAAGCAGGTGGATCTACTGGAGGAGGGTTTTATCGCTGGGACTTACGCAATAATGCAACGGGAATGCAGCAAGAGGGATTTGAGTGCTATTTCCTTGCTTGCTCAGTGCTACCCCGTATATCCCGACCCCGGTGCGGCAGCATCGGTAATAGAATCACTTGAGAAATTCTTAGAATTAGGCATAGATGTGGCGGAGTTAAATGAACGTGCAGAGGAAATAAAACTAAAAGCTCGAGACCTTATGCGTCAAACAGCACTCTCTGCTCCAGAGATGCAAAAGGAGGTGGAGCAGGACATACCCTTCATGTATCAGTAAGTAAGTAATAAAAATTTAGTAACAATAAAACGTTATAATGTTATGGGCGGTGGGAGAAAGGTACAGACATGGAGATAGAAAGAGGGGTAATAAAGGCGATGTGGGGATGTGAAGGCAATTTAGAGCCATTATACGATGTAGAAGATAAAGGGTCTGAGATACTTGTTACTTTTGACTTGCCTCGAGTGAAGAAAGAAGACGTAGAAATAAATACAACAGAGGATACCATAGAGGTAATAGCGAAGATGAGCAATACCGTTTGCTGGGAGCGGTGGGGTGGTATCCAGAAGCGAATAACATTTCAGGCATTCAAGAAGCAGATACGGTTTCCGGTGCATATAGACCCGGGAAAAGCAACTGCTTCGTTCAAAAACGGAATACTCAGAATTAATTTACCTAAAATGCGAAGAGCGGTATTGATAGGCATAGACTAATCTTGTGGTGTACATGTGTACTAAATATTGGACAGCTAAACCACATTCATAGAAAAGCCTAACCACCTCGCAGAATGAGTAATCATGCCAATTGAGATGACGTCAACGCCCGTAGAAGCGAATTCTTTTATGTTAGCCATATCAATCCCGCCAGAAGCCTCCACAAGCACCCTATCACGAACTGCTCGCTCATTTAGCAACTTTACGCACGTCCGTACTTCCGCTGCCGACATGTTATCCAGCATAATTATGTCAACATCCAATTCCGCTACGCTTAGTGCATCCTCTACACTCTCAACCTCCACTTCGATTTTTCTTGTAAAACTGACCTTCTCTTTTGCCCGTTTTATAGCGCTCTCCAGCCCCATCAGCTTTATATAATTGTCTTTTATTATTACCGCTTCGTATAATCCAAATCTATGCGGGTCGCCGCCGCCGATAGCTATTGCTTTCTTTTCGTATTTTCTGAATCCCGGCGTCGTTTTCCTCGTTCCTGCAACCAAAACACGCTCGTTTACCGCCCTTACCTCATTTACACATCTATCCGTTAAAGTTGCAACACCACTCATTCGGCCCAAGAAATTAAGCACTAGTCTTTCCGCCTTCAATATCTTCGCACCCGCGCCACTACTAGTCAAAATAATATCACCACTTTTTAGTCTAGCTCCATCCTCGAATTCGGTGGAGTACTGAACACTTAAGTAGTCAAATATCTGTTTCACTTCCTCTAAACCTGCAAGGACACCTTCTTCCTTCACCTGTATCTCCGCTTTACAAGAGGTATATGGTACTATCTCTTCGTAATCCTCATGCCCTACATCTTCTTCCAAAAAAGCCTCTATCTCTTTCAGCAGCATTTGCAGCAAAAATTTTCCTTCTTTATAAATAAAGAGAGTTACATTTTTAGTAAAGGTTTTCGGTTACAAAAAAGTTTATGGTGAAAATAAGAGTAGGTGTAGTCGGCTGCGGTTCGATAGGAAGCGAGATATGCAAGGCGATAGACAGCGATGAAGCTAATGGGCTAGACTTGGGGATGGAACTGAAATTTTTAATAGATACGAATCAGGCAAATATAGAGCGGTTATGCAAAAGCCTGACGAAGACGCCCGATATACTAAAATATGATAACACGGGATTGGATAGCGTTTTAGATACTGTTGACTTAGTAATAGAATGTGCATCGCAGGCTGCGGTTCGTGAATTTATAATCCCTGCATTGAAAAAGGGTAAAGAAGTGATGCTATTAAGCGTTGGCGCACTGCTATGCGAGTCAGGCCTTTTTGAAGAGATCCAAAGGATAGCGAAGGAGAAGGGATGTAAAGTGTATATCCCGTCAGGCGCCGTAGCGGGTATAGATGGGCTAAAATCTGGTACTATTGGAGGGATACACAAAGTGGAATTGACGACAAAAAAGCCACCATCGGGATTTGAAGGCAATAGATATGTGAAGGGGCAGGGAATAGACCTGTCATCAATAAAGAAAGCGGAAACATTGTTCATGGGCCATGCGAAGGAAGCGGTAAAATATTTCCCTGAGAACGTGAACGTAGCAGCTTCTTTGAGTATTGCTGGGATAGGCTCCGAGGCAACGAAAGTGAAAATAGTTGCTGACCCATCTGCGAAGAAGAATGTGCATGAGATTGTGGTAACGGGCGAATTCGGTAAATTTTTCGTCTGTATAGAGAATGTGCCTTCAATTGCAAATCCAAAGACGAGCTATTTAGCTGCTCTTTCTGCTATTGCTACTCTTAAGAGCATATCCTATCCAATAAGGGTTGGAACATAAAAATGAATCATAAGGAACTGATGAAGAGATT
>JAYEJE010000280.1:0-4743 GCA_034660415.1 Methanobacteriota archaeon
GTTATATCTTCCCTAGAAGAGATCCCCGTGGACCAGAGTTTGGCGATGACAGGTTCTTTGTCCGTGCGGGGTGACGTTCTACCTGTAGGTGGAGTAACGGCGAAGGTGGAAGCGGCAGCACAAGCGGGTATTAAAGAGATATTGATACCCCAGTCGAACCTGAGTGACGTGCTCATTGAGGATCAATATAAGGATAAGGTGAAGATAATACCGGTTGCGACAATAGAGAATGTGCTTGAACATGCATTGGTCGGTAAAATGAAGAAGAAGTTCATAGAGAAGATAAAGAGTTTCACAATGATGGAGAAAAATATCCTCGAGGGTGTGGCGGAAAAAAAGGCCGTGTAGCAAAACGAAAAAACCACAAGTTCATGAATGTTTCTTTTTACGTGATGTTTGCAATCTATCAATTATTTTTCAAGAATTTTTAAGACACCGATTAACGCAGATTAACACAGATTTAAAGTAATGTGCTGTATTGATTTTTTAACTTTGATTCGAGCCGTAAAAACTTAATAATCAGGACGGTAGAGTAGCGTCTGTGTAAATCTGTGAAATCCGTGTCTATGATAGTTATCAAAATTGGTAAACTATTTACTGGGAGTTCCCTAACAGGAAGGCATCTTGATATTTTTGTCTTCCCACTCAGCCTGGCAGAGTTCCTTTTTTTAAAGGTCTGGAAATAAAAGACGAACTCGACATGGTATCAAAGAAGATAGAATATATCTCTTCGCTTATTACCTTCAATTCATTAACAAAGTCGCTGGGTACAACAAAGAATACGATAGAAAAAAAGCAAATAAAAATAAAACCTATTTAGATTGATATAAAAATTATATCTTCATACAAGTAACAGTATTATTTAGACGGAGAAGGAAATATGGCCTATTTCAGAAGCGAAACGCAAAGACCCAATTTCGTGAAGTTGGAAGAAGAGATATTAGAGCTATGGGATAGCGAAGACACCTTTGATCGCAGCGTAACTCAACGTAAAGACTGTAAAAAGTTCGTTTTTATCGAGGGTCCACCAACTGCAAATGGACTTCCACATCCAGGGCATATACTCACGAGGGTAGTGAAAGATCTAGTGCTGCGATACAGAACCATGCAGGGTTATTACGTAGAGCGGAAAGCGGGCTGGGACACCCATGGTCTTCCGGTGGAGATAGAAGTGGAGAAAAATCTGAGGATTAATACCAAAGGGGAGATAGAGAACTATGGTATTGAGAAGTTCAACAAGAAATGCAAAGATTCCGTCTTCCGTTATGAGAAAGAATGGGTAAATGCCACGAAACGGGTAGGATTCTGGATTGAGATGGATTCTCCTTACATCACCTTTGATAACAAATATATCGAATCCGTCTGGTGGTCGTTAAAGGAGATCTGGAAAAAGGGTTTGCTTTATAAGGGGCATAAGGTCGTTCCTTACTGTCCGCGATGTGAGACCACGCTAAGTAGTCATGAAGTAGCACAGGGCTATCGTGATGTAGAAGACCCCTCAATATATGTGAAGTTCAAATTGAAGCAGCCGGATACGTATCTATTGGCCTGGACAACTACGCCCTGGACATTGTTGGGTAATATTGCACTTGCTGTTCATCCGGAAAACCGATATGTAAAGGTGAAAGTTAAAGCCAGAGCAAAAGAAGAGGACCTGATACTCGCGGAATCGCGATTAGAGGTTTTAGAATCCGAATATGAAATAATAGAAGGGTATACGGGTTCCGATTTGGCAGATTTGGAATACGAACGGCTTTTTGATTTCGCAACGATAGAGGGTGGTGATTCACAGAAAGTAGTCACCGCTGATTTCGTTACTCTGGAGGAAGGCACGGGCGTTGTTCATATAGCACCTGCATTTGGCGAAGATGATTATGGGCTATGTCGAGATAAGAAGCTGGGCTTTTCTCAGCCCGTGAATGCCGAGGGTCGCTTTACGAGTGAAGTTCCACCACTGGAAGGTATGTTCGTGAAGGATGCCGATAGGCCGATAATAGAAATGCTGGATCAGCGAGGTATATTATATAAAGAGGAGCAATATTCGCATTCGTATCCATTTTGCTGGCGCTGTGGTTCGCCCCTTTTATATTACGCACGTGAATCATGGTTCATCGCAATGAAATCGTTACGCGATAAATTAATGGCAAATAACGAAAAAATCAACTGGTATCCGGCGCATTTGAAATATGGGCGATTCGGAAACTTCTTAGATAATATTGAGGATTGGGCACTTAGCCGGGAGCGGTTCTGGGGTACTCCATTGAATATATGGATATGCGCCAATTGTGGTAAGGAGTTCTGTGTAGGTAGTGTAAAAGAATTGAAAGAAAGGGCGAAGAATTCGGTTTCCCGCGACTTGCACCGACCTTACATAGACGAGGTAGTGTTTGAGTGTGATGATTGTGGCGGAGAAATGAGAAGGGTAGAGGACGTCATAGATTGCTGGTATGACTCCGGTGCAGCACCATTTGCACAATGGCATTACCCATTTGAGAAGGACGAGTTCGAGCGGAACTTCCCCGCGGATTTCATTACGGAAGCGATAGACCAGACTCGTGGCTGGTTCTATTCCCTGCTTGCGATCTCAACCAATATTTTTGATGCCCCGCCCTATCTAAATGTGCTTTCGCTGGGCCATATACTGGATGCGAAAGGCGTGAAGATGAGTAAGAGCAAGGGGAACGTGGTTGATATAACATCTACGCTAGATAAGGAAGGTGCAGATGCATTGAGATGGTATTTCTACACTGCAGGGCCTCTATCCGATGATGTAAGGTTCACCGAGAAGGGGGTAATAGAAAAGCAGAAGAAGTTCTTGAATACGCTCTGGAACTCGTATTTCTTCTTCGTTACTTACGCGGTAATAGATGAGTTCAATCCGAATGAGAAGAAGATCCCAGTGGAGAAAAGGAATGCGATGGATAGATGGATCATGTCACGGCTAAACACGCTTACAAAGGAAGTGATGGAGTCAATAGAGCGGTTTGAAATACACGTTGCCGCGCGTAAGATGGAGGAGTTTATAGTTAACGACCTGAGCAACTGGTATATAAGAGGATCAAGGAGACGGTTCTGGATAGTAGAGGCGGATTTTGATAAGGATAGCGCATATATAACGCTATTTGAAGTTCTTGTTTCGTTATGCAAACTGCTTGCGCCTTTTGTGCCCTTCATCACTGAGCACATCTATCAGAAAATAGTGCGTGGTGTTTCTGATGACGTACTTGAAAGTGTACATCTCTGCGACTATCCATCACCCGAAGAATCGCTTATAGATACGGAATTAGAGGATTCGATGGCCATGGCTTCAAAATTGGTGGAGGCCGGCAGGCGAGCGAGGGCAGAGGCGGGAATAAAAATACGACAACCGTTAAAAGAGGTCGTAGTGGTTTGTAGTGATAAAAAGCGAAAGAATGTAGAAAGTTTGGTGGGGGTATTGAAGGACGAATTGAATGTAAACGAAGTGCGATTTGAGGATGATGCATTTGTCGCTTCGGATGTTTATAAACAGGTAGATGTGGATGAAGATACCGCCCTGTTCCTGGACACTTACCTGGATAAGGGCCTCATAGAGGAAGGGTTGGTTAGAGACCTCGTAAGGAGAATACAGGGCATGAGAAAAGATATAGATTTAGAGTATACTGCGAAGATAAGGATCATGTACGAGGGTGACGAAGAGGTAAAAGAAGCGATAGATAGATTCTCGGATTATATCTGTACAGAGACACTTGCAGTGAATATAGAAAAGGGAAAGCCATCTGAGAGTGGTGATAATAGCTACGAGAAGGACTGGAAGATAGGGAAAAAGGAAGTTCATCTTGCGATAAAACAGTAAGTTATATATACTATAAAAAAAGAATGATGGAATATTAAGTAAAAAGGTGATAAGAAGAAAATGCCAGCAGTAGTAGATATAGAAAAGTGTAATGGATGTGAAAGTTGTGTAGAGGAGTGTCCGGTAGAGTGCATAACTATGGAAGGCGAAGGGGACGATAAACATGCGGTAGTCAACGCCGAGGAATGTACCGATTGCGAAACATGCGTAGATGTATGTGAGCAGGGCGCAATAAGCATGACCGAGTAAACCCTTAAACATGTCGAAAACAGGTGCTGAAGAAGAGGCAGCGGTAGTGATCGAGCGGGTAGAGGTGAATAATCCTGAAGAGAAGCAGGTGATAATAGGGCAGGGTAATTTCTCTATCTTCGCCTGCGATGACCTCTTCAAGACGCTATTGACCACCGTGCCAGCGCTGAAATGCGCCGTTGCAATGAACGAAGCAGTGCCGATGTTGACAAGGGTTACGGGTAATGACAAGCGCTTAAAGGAGTTAGCCGGTGAGAATTGTCTTCGAATCGGCGCTTCTCACACTTTTTTTATCATTATGGATGGTGCATTTCCCATAAATGTACTGACTGTTTTGAAATCGCATCCTGCGGTTGCGAATATTTTTGTCGCTTCTGCGAATCCTCTGGACGTTATTGTCGCTGAGACAGAACTAGGCCGGGCAGTGCTAGGAGCTGTTGACGGCACGTCTGCGAACAGGATAGAGACCGCGGCGGAGAAGAAGGAACGAAGAGAGTTATGTGAGTCGTTGGGGTATGTGGTTGATTGAGATTTGGTACTTGTTAACTAACCACAAGATTACACAGATTTTCACAAACCTTTTCTATCAAACTTTAAGAAAGTTTGATCAAAACGCTTCGCGGAAAGAAAAGCTTTACCAAAAGAATATTTGTGTTTTT
>JAYEJE010000281.1:0-4741 GCA_034660415.1 Methanobacteriota archaeon
TTTTAATTTACATTTAAATGCTATATCGGGTCTATTTTTCATACAAATCGGTGTTTCTACACGACCTGACATTTACATTAAAAAAAAACATCATAAATATATGGGTGGTGTTTTTCAGAGATGAAATATCAATAAATTTATATGATATGAGGAGATTAATGGTTACATAAAATCTAATACTATTTAATTTATATTGTGAATGAGACGAGGTAAGAATGTAAAAATGGCAGGACAATTAGGTGGAATACCCATATTAGTGTTGAAAGCAGGAAGTGAACGTACAAGGGGTAAAGATGCGCAGATCGCGAATATAAATGCGGCGAAAGCAGTTGGCGATGCTGTTCGCACCACGTTGGGTCCAAAAGGGATGGATAAAATGCTTGTGGATTCCCTTGGTGACGTGGTTATAACAAACGACGGTGTGACGATCCTCAAGGAGATGGACATAGATAGCCCGGCAGCGAAGATGATGGTGGAAGTAGCGAAAACAGTGGAGGACGTGGCTGGTGATGGCACGACCACTGCTGTGGTTCTTGGTGCAGAACTGCTAAAGAAGGCAGAGGAACTACTGGAACTGGAACTACATCCAACGGTAATCACATTAGGCTATCGGCTCGCGGCTGAGAAGGCGAAGAAGGTGCTGGATGAAATCGGAACGGATATAGATATAGAAGATGTGGGAGAACTGAAGAAGATAGCAGAGACAGCGATAACAGGAAAAGCCGCAGATGCATCTCGTGATTTCCTCGCTGAGATTGCGATCAATGCAGATAAGGCAGTAGCAGAAGAAGTTTCTAAAGGTAAAATAGTGGTTGACGTAGATAACATAAACGTAGAGAAGAAAGTCGGGGGTAGAATGAGCAAGACCGAGTTAGTGCAGGGGATGGCAATAGACAAAGAGATTGTGCATCTTGGTATGCCAACGAAGATAGAAGACGCGAAGATAGCATTGATTAACGCATCACTTGAAGTGAAGAAGACAGAAATGAGTGCAGAGATAAAGATACAGTCTTCAGACCAGTTGAAAAGTTACCTCGCGGAAGAGGAGCGGATGTTGCACCAGATGGCGGAGCAGCTAAAAGAAAGCGGTGCGAATGTAGTGATATGCCAGAAAGGGATAGACGATCTGGTGCAGCATTATCTCGCGAAGGCAGGAATTGCTGCGGTGAGAAGAGCGAAGAAAAGCGATATGGAAAAATTGGAAAAGGCAACTGGCGGTAACGTAGTGAATGCCGTAGATGTGCTAACTGAGGCGGATTTAGGCTATGCGGGATTGGTAGAGGAGCGTAAAATATCCGGATCTAAGATGCTGTTCATAGAGCAATGCAAGAACCCTCATGCGGTCTCCATTATAGTAAGGGGCGGGACAGAGCAGGTGGTAGATGAAGTTGACAGGTCGTTAGATGATACGCTTCGTGTGGTGGGCTGCATAATAGAGGACGGTAAAGCAATTGCGGGTGGCGGCGCTGTGGAAACCGAGATAGCGTTGAGAATAAGGGAATACAGCACGTCACTAAAAGGACGGGAGCAATTAGCGGTTGAGAAATTCGCAGAGGCGATGGAGATAATACCGCGTACCTTAGCGGAAAATTCGGGGCTCGATCCGATAGATAAGCTGGTAGAGCTGAAAGCAGCACATGAACGTGGTGAAACGACCGTGGGTCTGGACGTTTATACCGGTAAAGTCGTGGATATGTGGCAACAGGGTGTGATAGAGCCGTTAAGGTTGAAGAAACAAGCAATAGACTCTGCAGTAGATGCGGCAATAATGATTCTCAAGATAGACGATGTGATCGCATCGAGTAGAGAAGCGCCTCAAGCACCTCCTCCTGGTGCGGGTGGTGGTATGCCCGGTGGTATGATGCCATACTGATTTTTTTTATTTTTTTTTATTTTTAGCTCTCCCTAAAATTCAGCATCCTGTATTCCGCCTTATATGGATCATAAACGGTATTATTCTGATAATCATTTTGCATTTATATCGTCGGTTCGGGCTGTCTCGCTTTGGGAAGCACAGGTAACCGCATATTACTCAGCAACAACGTACTTTTGACCTCTTTCGCACGTTCTAAAAGTAATTCCTTGCCTGCGGTAGTGAGCGCGAATATCGGGATCGCTGTACCGGCCTGTAAAAGTGCCTTCTCCCCTGCGAGTGCTCTTATCGGCTCTGAAGCACAAGAAGTAACCAGGTCAGTGAGTTCAATGAACGCCTCGGCATCTTTTCGTGATATGCCGGTGAGATGCACACCGAATATCACTGCATGCGCACTGACAGCCCTACATTTTTGGGCGTCTTCCAGTGTGGCTACCGTGACGCCCACTCTTTTATATCCTAGTCGAATAGCCATCTGCAACCCTGCCTCTTGGTCTATTCTTGGTGGGTCAAGAATTACTCCCCCTTTCGCCTTCACCCTCTTTAATATCCCTTCTACCGGTGTGGTCTCGATTACACCACTTAGCCTTGCCCCTATCCCCTGCACCAGTGCTGGATTAGAAGTGACTACTGTGCCTGCGCCTTCACAAACTGTTACAACGGCATCGAGCAGACCCCTGCGGAGTGCGGTCATGAATGTTTCGGAAGTGCCAAAGCCAACAAAGACCTCTAACTCCAGTTCCCTATCTGGTGTACACAGCCCGAAATCACGTATCCTGAATTCTACGTTCTCTTTTATCACTCGCTCGTTCAGCGCCTTTATCCCACGCATCTTTTCCCATAACGGGCAATAACTGAGCTGTGGCTTGCCAACTTCTACTACCTTACCGTCCTCTATCACTACCCGCGCTTTACCCAGGGTTTCAAGTACATGTCTATCTCTGCTCATTCTAATTTTATATTTGTATATAAACCATAACTTCTACATATTTAATTTAGGACGCAGATTTACACGGATTTACACGGATTTAATTTCTTCTGCATTAATCTGTGTTAATCTGTGCCAGTAATTAATGTTCGTTATATCAGCCATCATTTTGCACTGTCTACTCAAACCTAAAACTCCACCGATTATTAAGCAGATGAGACGATCTCAACAAGCTGAATCTCAAATGTCAGGTTTTTTCCGGCTAAACGATGGTTCGCATCTAACGTCACGTTCGAGTCTGTAACATTGGTTATGGTAACAAGAATTATTTGGCCATTCGGTTGACTGACTTGTAACACCTGACCAACCTCAAGTTCCGAGTCAGTAGGAAATTGGTCTCGAGCAACCACCTGTACCAAATCCGCTCGGTATGGGCCATAAGCCTGATCTGCCGGGATGGTGATGGTTTTCGATTCGCTCAGATTCAGTCCCACTACACCTTTATCAAAGCCCGAGATCATCTGGCCCAGACCAATAGTAAATTCCAGAGGCTTGCGCCCGACAGAGCTATCAAATACTGTGCCATTATCCAAGGTGCCGGTGTAGTGAACCCTGATGGTATCACCCACCTTTGCCTGTGCTATTTCATTTTGATCCTCTACGTGATCTTCTTGATGCTCTTCCAGCGCAACGGATTTCGATTCGGGCTGCAAGTCACCGTCTTCAACGCATCCAGAGGCCAGAAGCAGGATAATCAGGATAGTTAATAAGCCAACTAGTTTTGTGGATTGCGAACGCATTTTTTTTTCAGTCCTCATTTATTAATTGATTATTGATGTGTCTATATATATAATATGTTTTCGGAGATAAAAGAGGGAACTACGAAGATAATCGTGCCCGAACAACTCAAAAGGTCAATGTTTTATAATCCGAAGATGGAGTTGTGCCGGGATATAGACATAGCGAGTGTATCTGCTTTTGCCACCGCGCTGCCGTCACGACAGCAGCCCATATACATAGATGCACTTGCGGGCTCTGGCGTTCGGGGTGTCCGGATAGCGAACGAAGTAGGTATGTGTGTGCATATTAACGATCGCAGCACGCCCGCATACGAACTAATAAAACGCAATATCGCGTTAAATTCGTTAGAAGAGCGAGCGCGTGCATATAACGAGAATGCTAATATCCTGCTATTACAAACCCGGTACGATATGGTCGATTTAGACCCGTTTGGGTCGCCAGTACCCTTTTTGGATGCCGCATGCAAATCCGTGAAGCGATTGCTTCTGGTTACGGCGACAGATACCGCGCCGTTATGCGGCGCTCATACCGGCGGCATGAGGAAATACGGTGCGAAACCGCTCAATACTGACTATCACACCGAGATGGCGGCTCGTATTCTCTTAGGCACGATAACGCGAGACCTGTGCAAATATGACAAAGCGATACAGCCGCTCTTATCTTATTCCACAGCACATTTCATAAGGATCATCGCACGTGTGGAACGAGGCGCGAAAAGAGCTGATGCGTGCATGAACCGACTTGGTTTCATTGTGCATTGCTTCGCCTGCGGTAATAGATGCGTGTGCACCGATATGCAGGACCTGAAACGTGAATGTACTATATGTGGTACGAAACTACGCATTGCGGGGCCGCTATACATACACGCGATAAAGGAGAATGCGTTCTGCGAACAGGTGCATGACGAATTAGGAAAAAGGGAGTTGGGTAAGAAGAGCGAAGCAATGAAACTCGTTGACACATGCAGCCATGAGCTGGATATACCATATTATTTCGAGCATCATGCGATATGCAAAGCTTTAAAAATACCACCACCACCTATTGCATCCTTAATTGACGCTTTGCGGTCTGCCGGTTTTCACGCAAGCAGGACCCATTTCTCGGACATCGCTGTTAAGACAGATGCGCGCATAGATGTG
>JAYEJE010000282.1:0-4738 GCA_034660415.1 Methanobacteriota archaeon
ATGTTTTTTATAGAAGTTCACCGTTTAAACAAAAGAGGGAGCACAAAAGAATGAGGGATGTAGCGATAATAGGAATTGGACATACTAAGTTTGGGCGCGCATCGAAAGCGTCACTCGAATTGTTCTCTGAATCGGTATTGCAAGCAATTGACGATGCAGGCGTAGAATTAAAGGACATAGAAGCTCTATTTCAGGGCGCTGCACTCGCAGGCTTTGAAGAAGGGCAGGTAATGTCTGCGGCATTTTCTGCCGCTGACCTCAACTTAGGGCCCATACCAGCAACGCGATATGAAGGTGCATGCGCATCTGCATCAATTGCGATACGAGATGCCGCCATGTGGGTCGGTTCCGGGGAATATGATATGGTTATTGCGGGCGGCATGGAGAAAGCACTGACAATGGGTACGTTATTTGCAACGCGGACTTTCGCGATGGCATGTCACGCGCCAACAGAAGGGCCTGTGGGACTCACGTTCCCGGCAGTGTTCGCAATGGCGGCAATGCGGTATGCCAAGAATTATGATATACCATTAGAGAAACTGCGAGAGAAAATGGCGCACGTTTCTATAAAGAATCACAAGCATGGCGCTTTAAACCCGTTGGCACAGTTCTATAAGAAGTTAGGTGCTTTGAAGCTAGAAGAAGTAATAGAGGCGAAGATGGTAGCAGACCCGCTGTCGCTTCTGGATTGCTGTCCCTTCTCCGATGGTGCATCAGCACTTGTGCTCTGCGCCGCCGAGAAAGCGCGGAAATATACTGATGAGCCTGTTTATATCCTGGGTACCGGACAGGGCTCAGGTGGTCCGTTATCCAAGATGGAAGACCTAACAAAGCCCGTTTCTCGCATAAGTTCTGCGAAGGCGGCATTTAAACAAGCAGGACTCACACCAAAAGATATAGACCTCGTAGAAGTTCACGATTGTTTTACTATTGCGGAACTGATCGCACTCGAGTGTATGTGCTTCTTTGATTGGGGCGAAGCAGCAGATGCAGTCGAAGAAGGGCAAACGGAGCTTGGCGGGAAAATACCCGTTAACATGTCTGGCGGATTAATAGGTAAAGGGCATCCGATAGGCGCAACCGGGGCGTCTCAGATTTACTGGATCATTAAGCAGATGCGGGGCGAAGCAGCAAAAGGGAATCAAATTGACCCTGTTCCTGAGTATGGCATGACTGATACACTTGGTGGTGACTTCGGGACATTATGTCATATTATACTCGGAAGGTCGAAGCGAAAGAAATAATAAAGGGGATAAAAAAATGGCTGGAATGGCGCAAGAGGAGATAGAAAAGGAGTTATCTAAGGTATATACCGTTTTAACCTATGTGGATTATGAAGCGGGCCTGAAAGAAGGGCGATTATTGGGGCTGAAATGTGCATCGTGCGGTAAAATAACTTGCCATCCTATGCACGTCTGCCAATGGTGCAGTAGTCGGAGCCTGGAAAGAACAAAGTTGTGTGGCGAAGGTGAGTTGACGACGTTTACGGTAATCCGTGTGCCACCCGAAGGCTTTGAAGCAGATGTCCCTTATATCCCATGCATAGTGGAGACAAAAGAGGGACCTTGTGTTATGGGGCGGCTCAATTATGATGCTGAACGTGCCACACCAGAACTAATCGGCAAGCAGGTGAAACTGAGTGGTGCATATACCTATGAAGGCGATAAGTACTCTGGCGGGGCGCACACATGCCCGGTTTTTAAGGTTGTATGATAAATATAGTGATAGCGAAGGCGTATTTGTTGGGATTTCAAAGGAAGACATAGATAAATTGTTCAATCCATTCTCTCAAATTTTCATGCGGTTATACCAACTGACAAAAGATGAGCACTTTCTCTTTAAGCAAATTCATGTGATTTACTTGGGACTTGTTCCTTTGTTATACAGATACTATAAGTTCTAGATCCTTTAATTTCGACCTTAACTCTTTGCCACGCCTAGTAAGTCCATAGACGGTTCCTTCAGAAGGGTCATCAATTTCCACTATAAAGCCACCATCTATCAGGAAGCCGAAATGTCGCTGGAAGTTTTTCCAATCCAAATACGCCATTTTCATGATGCGGGTCTTTTTTGCCCTATTTTCCGTTGTCACGATCACATCTAAAATATCCTGGATGATTTCCCATCTACTCCTCGTACTTACTCCTCTCTTCATTTTTTTCGTATCATCTCCTATTTTTTGGGGGTATGTCTAATGTGCCATTTCACAGTGCTATCCCTTCGGTGTTCATCCCCTTTTCGGATACGCACCACGAGCCAGCCGCCCTTTTGTCGGTACCTTTATATTATCTCTCTGTATGATAACTACATATCATACTCATGTAAAACCTTTTCGTTTTTTCATGATACGTTACCCCCTTGGGTAACGCTTTCTTTCTTAAAGAAAGATCTGTGAAAATCGGCGTTATCTTATGGTCTGCTAAATTGACTTTTGCTCTGATCATTCCGCAACCACAGCTATTTAAACGCTAAGCTATTAGATTATAACAATGACGTTTAAGATACTACAAGTCGCGCTCGATCTGCTCGAGTTGAAAAGAGCGGTAGAAATAGGTAAAGAGAGTATAGAGGGTGGTGCTGACTGGTTAGAGGTTGGCACGCCATTGATAAAAAGTGAAGGGATGAATGCAATAAGAACGTTGAGGGACGCTTTTCCTGATGTAACGATAGTTGCAGATATGAAGACGATGGACACGGGTGCGATAGAAGTGGAGATGGCAGCAAAGTCCGGTGCGTCTGTAGTCTCTATATTGGCAGTTGCTGATAACGCTGTGATAGATGAGGCGATAAAATCCGGGCGTAAATACGGTGTTGCGATTATGGTGGATATAATAAACGCAGAGGACCCGGTGAGAAGAGCGAAGGAATTGGAAGGGCTGGGTGTGGATTATGTCTGTGTGCATGTGGGAATAGATCAGCAGATGCAGGGTATGGATACGTTAAATCTTTTGAAGAATGTATCCGCAGAGCTAAACACGCCATTGGCAGTAGCGGGTGGTGTGGATGCGGAACTGGCGTCAGAAGCGGTGAGTTTGGGCGCTGATGTTATTATTGTGGGTGGGAACATAACGAGATCTGCAAAGGTAAAAGAATCAACGGCGAAGATAAGAGAAAGTATGGATTTTGGATGGGAGAAGGGAGAAGGTAGAAAAGAGCAGGAAGCTTTAGATACACAGATTTTTAAGTTGTTTATGGCTGTGTCTACACCGAACATATCAGATGCAATGCATCGTAAAGGTGTAATGCGCGGTATAAAACCGCTATTTGATGATATAAAGCTTGTGGGCAAGGCAGTTGTCGTACAGACGTTTGAGGGTGACTGGGCGAAGCCGGTAGAGGCAACGGATGTTGCGAAAGAAGGAGATGTGATAGTTGTTTATGCCGGCTCGAAGCAGGTAGCCATATGGGGTGAACTCGCATCATGGAGTTGTAAGCAGAGAGGTATTGCAGGTATTGTTATAGACGGCGCGGTACGAGACGTTGCGGAAATAAGGCGGTTGCGGTTTCCAGTATTCGCGAAATACGTGGTGCCGAATGCAGGCGAGCCAAAGGGGTTTGGGGAACTAAATGCAGCGATAACATGCGGGGGGCAGGAAGTGGAACCCGGAGATTGGATTATAGGCGACGATAACGGCGTTGTGGTCGTTCCGAAGGCGCGCGCGTATGAAATAGCAAGGCGAGCGAAAGAGGTCAGGAAAAACGAGGAGCGAGTGCGAGAGGAGATAAAACGTGGGAAGACGCTATCACAGGTGCTGGATTTGTATATATGGGAGAAGAAATAAGATATTTGTTACGCAGTTACACCTATCACAATGACCTGCGCCGTTCCGCAACTATGAATATAGTCTCCAGCAGGAAGAGCGCCTGTAACATTAACAGAGTTGTTTAGCACCCCTTCTGCTTCTTCCTCTATGTGCGCAACAAGCCTGATTACTTTTGATTCGCCCGCAACTAGGGGGCCTATATTACTCCAGGTTATTTGCCCTTCTGAGATCTCCATTTCTAAACTTGAGATGACAAAGCTCATTCCCGCTGGCAGTGTATCCACCACCTTAACTGGATTGAGCGTACAGTTTCCTGTGTTTTTAACGTTCATTTTATATAACACGTTCATCCTTGAGGAAACCATTGTCGGGGCTGCAGTCTTAGTCACAGTTATTCCTGGCGTGGGTGCGGTTATCTCATAATACGCTCCGTCTGTGACGGCAGCGCCATGAATGGGTTTCCCTTCTGCAGATACCGTATTATTTAGTTTGCCTGAAGCACCGGGATTTAGGTGCACCACAAGTGCAATCATTTTTGATTCGCCAGTAGCCAAAGGGCCCAGATTAGTCCAGGTTATTTTACCTTTTGTGATATTTGCTTCCAAACTTGAATTGACAAAGCTCATACCAGTAGGTAGTTTATCCACCACGGTAATGGGATTCAAAGCGCAGTCACCAGTATTAGTAACGTTGATCAGGTATGTCACGTTTGTATAAGCTGCACCCGCAGTTGGGGTGCCCCTCTTATTCACAGTGATTGCAGGAGTAAGAGCAGTTATCAGAGAATACGCATCGTCTGTGACGCCATCACCATGACTAGGTTTCCCTTCTACGGATACCGTACTATTCAGCGTGCCCGCAGCAGCAGAATCTATGTGTGCAACCAGCGTTAGCATCTTCGATTCGCCAGCAGCTAAAGGTCCAATGTTAGTCCAGGTAATTAGACTGGCAGATACGTTCGCTACTGGAGTAGC
>JAYEJE010000283.1:0-4720 GCA_034660415.1 Methanobacteriota archaeon
AAGCAATACAGATCGGCCGTTCTTGTGCCGGTTGGTGTTCTCAAAACTAAAATAAGGCTCTCCTGAATCAACAATATCTTGGAATAACCCGGACACGCGCTCCGCCTCATTGAAAGGCATCAAGTCAGAAGGCGTCTTGCCGAGCACTTCCTTAGGTGCATATCCCAGCAGGTCCTTGACCCTCGGACTGACATAGGTGTAGATGCATTTTTGGTCCAGTTCCCATATCCAGTCGCTGGTTGTCTCAACCAGGGCACGGAATTTCTCCTGGCTCTCTCGCAGTGCTTCCTCCGTCTTCTTGCGCTCAATGGCATAGTGTATGGCGCGTACCAGTAACTCGCCATCCAGTTTGTTCTTGTACAGATAGTCCTGTGCACCCCCTTGCACAGCCTTAATTGCAAGTGTAGCATCCTCGAGACCGTAAGCATTATAATTGGCACATCTGGTACTTGAGTATGCACCTTGATGAAGGTGTCCAACCCCGAACTATCTGGCAGTCCGAGATCTAACAGAACCACATCTATCCCACCCGCTGCGAGGCACTCTAACCCTGTCGAGAGCCTATCCACGTGCTCCATAGTGAACGTAGGGCCATCTGCTTTCGACATCATCACCCGTATCAGGCGGGCGTCTCCAGGCTCATCCTCAATCAGGAGAACTTTGATCTGCTTATCTGTCATTTTCTTTATTCCTCTCTTCCATCTGGTGGCAGTTTCACAATAGTAAACCAGAAATCTGCGGTAGGTACAAATCGAGCAGGATGATGTCTGGGCTGTTGTTTTGCATCTTACCCTCCCTGAGTGCTTCTTGCGTCAGACGCACCACACCCGGATTGTCTTCCAGCAACAAAATCTCTATCGGCTTACCCAACATCTTTAGCTCCGTAAACACAAATAACCTTTTACATATATTATTATGGTATGCTTGCAATAGGTATCGTTTCTTCCAAGTGTGTCATTTTCTTGTGTGTATTTGTACAGCAAGGGCAAAAAACCACGAGATTTTACAAGATTAACACAATTATATTGATAACCCGATTTTCTCTTATTAGCTATATTATCCACTTATATTTTTAAAGTAAGAACATGAAACTTCAAGATGGCGTGTACAGGTACAGAGAGAAGGGCGTGCTTGATGCAAACACGTACGTGATAAGGGGAGAACAAACAGTCCTTATAGACCCGGGACTGGGGAATTACCTTGGACTACTACTCAAAGAGATGCAGGAAGATGGCATAGCCCCAAAAGAAGTAGATGTTATAGCAAGTACGCATCTCCATCCTGACCATTGTGACGCAACAGCAGCACTTAAAGATGTTTCCGGTGCTAAAGTTGCGGTACATGCGTCACAATGGGGATATCGTGACCTGCTATTAGAGGAAGCATCGCGTGTTTTAGGCATAGAAGCAAAGAAATTCGAGGTGGATTTTGTGTTTGAGGATAGTTTAGAGCACACCGAGTTGAGGATACAGCATACACCCGGGCATTCACCAGAGAGCATTTGCTTTTACGCTCTGGATAAGAAGACACTGATTTCGGGCGATTTGGTATTTGATAAAGGCATAGGGCGAACAGATTTGCCGTTTGGCAACAATAAAGAGCTGATAAACTCTATTAATACGATATCGACGCTGGATACCGAGCTTCTGCTGCCCGGACATGGGGCGATACTAAAAGGGCGGAGTAACGTCAAAAGGAATTACGATTTTATACGTGAACATTATCTCCAGTGGATGTGAAAAAACTAGTCAGCACTTCCTTCGCCCTATCGATTCTCACCTTCTTCTCCCTCACCATGACTTCCACCACCTTGTCTATCATTTCACCCTTTGCACCGGCTGATATGGCGACATTCCTTGCATGTAGGGACATATGCCCACGTTGAATGCCTTCAGTTGCTAAAGCGCGCAGTGCCGCGAAATTCTGCGCTAGACCCACAGCGGCGATGATTTCCGCAAGCTCGTTTGCCGTCTTCACACCAAGTATCTTGACATTTATCTTCGCTGTCGGATGAACCGTTGTGGCACCACCAACAAGGCCGACTGCAATGGGCAGTTCAATAGTACCAACCAGATCATGGTTCTTATCCTTTTCCCATTTGGTTAATGGTAGATATTGCCCGGTAATACTGGCGTACGAATGTGCGCCCGCCTCAATCGCGCGGAAATCGTTACCTGTGGCTATTACAACCGGATCTATACCATTCATTATACCCTTGTTATGGGTTGCACATCTGTACGGATCAGACTTTGCAAGCAGGTACGCGCTGATGACACCATCAACAACATCCTCGCCACCGATATCGTCTTTTGCAAAAACAGCACGTGCAAATGCTAACCTGTGCGTTGCGAGATTAGAGATGATGCGCAGATTCACTTTGCCATCCGTGAGTTGCTCAATAAATGGTGCAACAGCTTCAGCCATAGTATTTACCGCATTCGCACCCATCGCGTCCTTAACGTTGACTAAAAGATGGACTATCACCATGGGTCCTGCAAGCGTATCAATGACCTCTACCTCGAGGTCTTTCGCACCGCCGCCAAGACTCACAAGCACAGGGTCATTTTCATTCGCACTGTCTAATATCTCTTGCTTATGTGTGAGAATGGTGAATTTCGCAGATGCCGGATCGGAAACCTCAGTCACCTGTATCTGTCCGATCATTATAGGGTCTGTGGAACCTGTCTGAAACCCACCCTTTTGCCGTGCGATTTTTGCCGCATTGCTTGCTGCTGCGACCACAGACGGCTCTTCTATTGCCATTGGTATCAGATGATCTTTACCATTGATAACGAAATTCACGGCAATTCCTACTGGCAATGGCATGGTGCCAACAACGTTCTCTATCATTCGGTCCGCTATCTCTCCGAGTGCCCCGGTATTGCCAAGTACTTTTAGCTCCTCTTCTGTTAGATCTGCAAAATCGCTTAGCTTCTCTAATCGCTCTTCTACTCTTAGCTTATAAAAACCAGATATTCGCGATGTTCTCATCTTTCTCATAATAAAAATTTAGGTCTTTTGGTATAAAAAACACAAATATATATAGAAGAATAACCATTTATTTGCTGAGGTAGAAGAAATGCCACGTTCACATGGAGAGAGGAAAAGAACAAGGAAGAAGTTGAGCAAAAGGAAGAGGGAGCGAGGATTGTCCCCTATAAGTAGAGCCATCCAAAGCTTTGAACTAGGAGAGAAAGTGCACATTCGTGTAGACCCCAGCATTCATAAAGGTATGCCACATCATAGATTCCACGGCTTGACGGGCGAGGTGAAAGGGACGCGAGGGAGAGCGTACATCGTTGAGATAGCGGATTCGAAGCGGAAGAAGGATTTATTTATACGCGCTGAACATTTGAGCCCGCAAAAAGGAGGGACATAATTTTGTTACTGATTTTGAGGGGCTCTCCAATAATTCAAAATCAATTGTGAGACAGCCACAAAAACACTTATTGTCGCCATCTGTTGTACTTTGACTTTTGCTCTTTTCATTTTGCATTATCGGCAGGCACAAAAATTTCCCGCTTTTTGGGGAGATTCTATGGGCCCGATGCGATTTGAACGCATGACCTCCGCCATGTCAAGGCGACGTCATTCCAACTAGACCACGGGCCCTATGAGCATTTATAATAAGTACGTGCTTATAAAATAATCGTATTTTCCTGTGATAGAGATTATGAAAAAAGATTTAATTGCTGTCAGAACGGGTCCCGCAGGAATAAGCACGTGGATGTATGCCGTAAGAAGCGGATTGGAGACACTGGTGCTTGATAAGGGGATATGCGGCGGATTATCAAATGAGCTGGAAGAAGTTAAAAAGGTAGAGTCCAAGGCGGAAGAGATGACGGTAATCACGAAAAAGGACTCATATCTCACAAAAGGCGAAGAGCCCGTAAATGGGTTAGCCACGCAAATGGGTATTAAGATGGATAAAAGAGGTTACATAATTACAGATAAAAGCCAGAGAACGAACCTCGAGCGGGTATATGCCGCAGGGGACATAACCGGTGGCGTGAGACAAATAGTAGTAGCATCTGCGGAAGGCGCTATCGCTGCCACCTCCGCATATGACGATTTATTGGAAAACAATTCAAATGGGATAAAATGAAGATAAGGGATTTACCGCTGGATGGGCGACCACGAGAAAGATTAGCGAAGTATTGTGCAGAAGCACTAAGCAATGGGGAACTGCTTGCAAGCCTTTCAGAACAGAAATGAAAGGCGAAGGGGGTGAAGGACCTATATAAATGGATAAAAAAGCTATCGGAGTCATATTTTCCTTGATAGCGATATTTGTTTTACCACCAGCTATGATCTTGATTTACAATTTGGAATATTACGCAAATGCGTTGTCTTCAGTAGTAATAGCAACAGCCACGGTAATTTACGCAACTTTAACTTATTTACTCTTGCTAGAACAGCGGAGAAAGAAAGAGAAGCCACGCATTCAAGAAATCTCTGATTTTGTAATTAATCCTCTGGTTAAAAGACTGGAGTGCCAGAAAAGTTACTTGAAGAAGGGGGATTTTGGATGGGAAAAAATAAGGGATATCTGGTTCTTCGCTGTTTTGTATGGGTAAGTTAATTTATTAATATACCCTACTCCTAACTAAATTATCATAAGAGGAGATGAGTATCAAATGTACGAAGACCTATTCCGGAAAGCATTGAACATAGAAGATCCATGGGTGCTTGAAAGTGTAGATTTCGATCCAGACGCAAA
>JAYEJE010000284.1:0-4696 GCA_034660415.1 Methanobacteriota archaeon
TGATATTTTAGCAATTTGAGAAAACTTTGGCTATAAATGTGCATTGAGTTAGAAAAAAAGCATTTTTTAGATTTTTGTACGATTGTATAATTTCTATTGGTTGTTGGGTAATTGCGGGACAACCTGTCCAGAGGATAGTGGATGTCCTTCTTGCGAATACAAAGACGAAATTTCTGATGGTATCCCCTACTATCTTGCGAAGATAAATTACCCGTTCTGGGAATGGCTGGATGAGGAGCTGAAGAAGGTAGACACATTTTTGAAATCGGAGATTGATTTCATCATGAAATATGAGTTTAGTGATGTAAAGACATATAAGAAGATATTAGGTGCTATTGCTTTGGGCCATACGAAATTAGGTGAAATTAGAGATCATATCGGCGCTAAAGGCACAGATATAAGCCCATATCTTAGAAACCTGATAGATGTGGAGCTTGTAGAAAGGAAAACGCCATTGATAGATACAGTTAAGTCAAGAAGAGGCAGGTATTATATCAGCGATAATTTCGTCAATTTCTGGTTCCGGTTCATTAATCCGAATATAACATTTATAGAAGAGGCGATTTTTTCGGCTACTGAAATTAAGGCCGTGTATAACCGCTATCTCGGACACGTGTTTGAAAATGTCTGCCGCGAATTTTTAAATCTTAAAAATCGTCTGTTATGTGTCCACAGAAGATTGAGCAGTTACAACCCGCTCATACTTCTTCTCTTCCCCCAGCACCTTCGTTGCATCTATTCCGAGCTTCGCTGTCAGCCCATTTAAAGTAGAAGGGTCAAGTGAAGAACCTTTTGCTTTCGGTATCAACACCACATCTTCATCCCATCGAACCCGTGTCGCTATTGCATACTCCACATCATCGGGGTTAAATATATCTATATCGTCATCCACAACGACAACGCGTTTTAGGCTGGGATGTGCGGCAAAAGCAGCGATAACTGCATTCTTTGCCTCGCCCTCTTTTTCCTTCTTTATCTGCACTACCGCATGCAAATAGCAGCATCCGCCATCTGTCAAGAAGACGTTCTTCACTCGTGCCATACGCTCGACCGCTCTAAAGATCAAGGGTTCGTAAGGCACGCCCATAAGCAGCTTGTGCTCCGCACCTGAAGGGAGGATAGCATGATAAATCGGATCTCTTTTTTGATACATCCGTGTAAGCGTGATAACCGGCTCAGACCTTATTTTGTCATATGTACCGGTAATATCCAAAAATGGACCTTCTTTTGCACGCTCGTCACCTATGAACCCCTCAAAGGCGATTTCAGCATGCGGTATTGCCACACCGTTATCTAATTTGAAAAGTTCTATCGGTTCGCTTTTCAATGCAGAGGCATATTCAAACTCTTTTCCTGGTGGCACCCTTGTCGCTGCGGCCAAAAGTATCAGAGGATCCACTCCGATTGCTATTCCTACTTTCAATTCCTCGCCTCTTTCTATCGCTTTACGATGCATCATATACAAGTGCCGGGAAGGGACAAGCCTCGCGGCTAATCGTTTATCGTCTAATACCATCATCCGGTGAAATGATGCATTTCTCACGCCATCTAATTCCGCAACTACTACACCAGCTGTGATATAAGCGCCGCCATCTCTACTGAAATATGTTAATATCGGTAACGCACCCAAATCCGGCTCTTTAACCACTTCTCTAGTCGGTGAATCCGCTACTATGTTCACCGTGCCGCCCTCGCCACCTTCAGGTATTTTAGCCATGAATTGCACGGTATTTGCAGTTGTTGTACCAAGCAACTCAGCCAGTGTGTTTCGCCCGCCAACTAGGTTCATTATGACCTTATGCGAACCGTCAACAGCGTGGAAAAGAACCGGCTGACCTTTTTGCTCATGCTCTGCACATATAGATGCCACCTCGTATTTTGATGACACTGCCTCCCTTATTTCTATTACCTTTCCTTCTCGCGCTAATTTATCTATGAACTGTCTCATTTTTCGTATATCTTATATCATATCTTATAGCCTTAGGGGCCTTATTTATACTTCATAAAAAACTTTGGGTTACTTCACATAACCTCTTTGTGGCTTCTTTGATGTCTTTTGCAGCGTATATAGCCCTACCTACGATCGCATAGCTCGGGAAATGCTTTACCGTTTCAAATGCCGCTACTATATCGCCACCCTGGTGTTCTTTACCTATTCCAGGAAAGAGAAAATTCGGCTCTTTTAGTTCCTGTTCTAATAATGTGCAGTATTCCATCATCTTTTCTATTTTGGTCCCAGGAATTACGAAATGCTCAACCCCCAACTTTGTAGCGTCCATATACATCCTCTTTGGTGCATCATCGGCTATATAACCGCCTTCACTTCGTAGATATTTGCTGTGTGTCATTTCACCACCAACTATCGGCGTTAAGCCGAACTTAAAACAGCCCTTAACCTTTTCCTTTAGCTTTTCGGTTCCTACACCAACAACGGCTGCTTTTAACGCTTCCGGTCCCGCTTCCGGGAATATTATGACCGAACTTATCCCCGCCTCCTTACAAACCGCTAATATGTCACCACCACATATTTCGGGGATGTCGGACCCTAATTTCTGGTGGTCGTAGATTATCGGAAGATCTGTATATGATGTAATCGTTTCACATATATGGGGTAATCCATACTTCAATGCTAATATAGCCCCTACTTTATAACCCACTACACCTTCTATGTCGCTTGTCTCTTCTACTATCCGCTTTAACTCGCCTATATCTTTCACATCACAAGCAGGCATAATCCCATATCTTGACTTGAAGAGTTGCATTTTATCGTGAGAATCGGAGTAATCTTGTGGTTTCATGGTGCCAGCCACCCGTGTATGAACATAACGATCAAATAAATAGCGAAGAAGAGAAGCACTATCATCACTCCGGCCCCTATGCTTAATTTCTCCATCGGCTCGTCCACAAGTTGCGGCTTCTCTTCTTTTAGATCACGCTCTTGTCCAGTCTGTTCTGAACCAAACGGGTTCCGCAACTTTGTGCATGTCGCTGTTATCAACACTATAGAAGCAGCCGCGGGATTCCTACTGAACCAAACGGCGGAATCTGTGAGCCTATGTACGCCACTGTCCATAGCATTCGCAAAAGCCGTCAACGGTTTCTCGCAGAACCATATAATACCTCTTCCTGCCTTCCGGTATATGTAATCTATATCATACGTTATCCGCTCATGTGGCATAATCAGTACTCTAAATGCGAAGAACATAAACGCGGTCATCGCCAATAACTCCAACGTGCCTACTGTATGTGCAAGAGCGAACGCATCGTAGTGTAATGCAACCGCTTTATATGGTAGAATTTCATATAGCATCTTCGGATACACACCAAATGCAACGCAGAGGAACGCTACAGCGCACATTGGAATAAGCATAAATATTGGCGCTTCCTTTGCTTCTATCTCATCATTTCTCCTGAAAAAGGTAAAATAAGTGAGTTTTAAGAAAGACAAGAAAGTACCTACCGAGCCCAACATCAAAACGAGTGTAAGAATATGCATATGTGACAGTTCCGCAGCGTGTATTATCATCCCTTTACTTACGTATCCATTAAACCCAACAACACCCGAAATAGAGAGAGCTGCTATTATGCACGTTATCGTCGTTACCGGCATCTTCCTCGCCAGTCCACCAAGATCTGTGAGGTTTCTCCTGCCTGTTGAATATATCACTGCACCCATACACATAAACAGAAGCGCCTTATACAGGATATGGTTGAAAACATGGGCAATACCTCCGTTTATCCCTATACACGTGCCTATTCCTACTCCCGCAACCATGTAGCCCACCTGAGATATGATATGATAAGAGAGAAGTTTCCGCACGTCGTTCTGCAGCAGTGCAAATACAACTCCGTATACACACATCAAGCCGCCCATGTATGCTATAAATGGGATTCCATCACCGAAGAATAGCGAAAGTTTTGCACCCGGGAAAGTCCTCGCAAGCACATATACGCCCGTCTTTGTCGTAAATACACACATGAATACTGCACCCGCGAGTGTTGCCTTCGGATATGAATCCGGCAGCCAGGTATGCAGAAATATGAATGCCGTGTTCACGCCTATTCCAATAAGCAGGAGGAAATACCCCAGGCCCAGTTCCACAGGGAAATGAGCTATGCCCAAAGCTCCAGGTACTAGCGAGATAGCGCCTGTGCTCATGTAATTTATTATTATCCCCGCGAGAAGGGCACATCCACCGAACAAATGAAATAGGATATATCGCATCCCCGCGTTCGTTGCCCGCTCTGTCCGGGTGTACCAGATCAACCCGAGCGAAGCGAACGCCATTATCTCCCAGAAGATATAGAGCGTAAAGAAGTCGCCGGCAAATACCGCGCCCATCGCGCTTCCTAAATATAACAAGCCACACATAAGCTCGCCATTCTCTTTTACTATGTCTAACGAATATAATATCGCAGCAGCGCCTATTATGGCAAATATATAGCCCATTATCAGGCTCAATCGGTCAACATATAAGAATGTCAGATCTAATCCGGGTAGAACGGCGAATACCCAACCTACGTGTGATTCTAATACTGCCACACCGATTAACCCCACTACCGCTAAGAGAATAAGATAAACCTTCCTCGCGCTGCCCTTACCGAACAGTGGTAATAACGCAGCCCCGAGGAAATAAATAATAAAAGGCGGTATATTTGCAATACTACTCATATCAATCATCTTGCTGCCCCTCCC
>JAYEJE010000285.1:0-4691 GCA_034660415.1 Methanobacteriota archaeon
CGTTTCCATGATCCACACCTGATCCCATCTTGTGGGACCTTTTCCTTAACGCTCACCACCATGGCTTTTAACCACAGCAGCTTAAGGCGGTTTGAAGCCTGCTCCTGCAAGCAGGCTTCGAGGGGCCAAACCCTCATCTCTCGTGCAGCTTCGTGGCACACAATCATCAGCATGGCTCGGCTTCTTGAAGTTTATGTATAAAACATCTGCTTCTTTATCGTAGGCTGTTCAAATCCTTGAATAAGGGACTTTCAAGAGTTCTGGTACAAGAGTCAACATATTTTTATCCGTATTTTTCATGAGGTTTTGCTCTTTTAATGAGATCTTTTAATTCGTTTTTCATCCGTAAATCACCTTCATCTCCCTTTTTATCGTATCAATCAAATAGGGACTTATAGATTTCTCTGTTAACAAATCTACTTTTATTCCCAAAACTTCAGACAACTCTCTTTCTATTTTCACAAGTTCAAGAAGGCTTTTTCTTTCTGAAAACTCCACGATAATATCTATATCGCTTTCCGGCTTTTCCTCTCCTCTTACATAAGAGCCAAAGACGGCTACCTTTCTCACCCCTCGATTTTTAAGTAACCGGGCAATCTTTTCAAAGATTTCTTCCTTACTCATGCTTTTTTACCTTCTATAGCGGGGTTCTGGATTTCGGACAACTTCGCTATATTCACAATGCGTATATACCTTTTTGGACGTTCTGTTCTCTCTCTACCATACATTCATCTCCGCATAGTCCTATCCAATGGACTCTTGATATTTAAATCTTCACTAACTTCTTTCCATTTGTGGAAGAAATCAAGGACCCATTTATCCCAAACTCGGTTTGACAAATTACACAACGAAGACCACTATCCTCCAAAACCCCTTTCACCCGCTGCATATCCACATAATTCGGTTTTCTTATCTCCATCCTCCTGAACACAGGTCGTAATATCTTTGCTACATAAGGGCATGCATCCACACACCCCCTAAATCACCCCCCGCTCCTTCATACTCGTATACCCGTTCTTCGACACAATAACATGATCCTGAACCTTAATCCCCAACAACTCCCCCGCCTCAACCAACCGCTTTGTTATCGCAACATCCTCCTGACTGGGCTCCGTATCACCCGAATAAGCATACAAAATGCTCCTGCCGCTTATCGCTAATATCACGCACAAACGGCAGAACGTCCGATGGGAATGTTATTTTAACGTCGTTCTTCCCGAAATAGCGTCGCGCGAGCTCGAAACTGGCGAGAATCTGGCATGCCTTTGTCTCACCTATGCCGTCTATCTCCACTAGCTCTTCGTAACCTATCTTGTCAGGATTACAAGGGCGTAGTCAACAGGACCGTTTGAAGTAGGATATTTCTCAATAGCATGAGATAGATAGGAGCTCAAAGATTTTGATTCATGGTATTTTATAAGTTTCCAGCCGATGGCTTCAAGTTTAGGGTCAATGCGCCGCTTTCGTGTTTCCTGTTCTGTTTCTTCTGACATATAGACATATCCCATAGATAATTAGTACTCGCTCAGCTATGATAAAGGTATGAGGTGTGTGTTTTGAGTTTTATGAGTTGTCTGTAGTCAAGCCCATGAAATCTGAAACATGACACCTGCCCCTATACAATTTCACTTTTTGCGATCCTGCTTTTGACGTAAGATTTCCTGAATATCCGGCGGCAGCGACCGTATGTCAACGATCATCTCATCCACCATCACTAGATTGGAAACGGGATTGCTTTTCTGCATGTGGGTTGTGGAAAACTCATTATCCCAGTATCCCATTTTGAACATATCTCGGATCACCTTTGCTTTCTGAGAGACAGTACTTTTTGATGTCCCGAAGTAATCGGAGATGTCAGCAGCACCAATATAAGGCTCGAAATTCGGATCGAAGAGGAAGTTGATGCTGCCCAGGGCATGGATTATCGCCGCAGCCCAGATTTCCATCCGACCGGAAAGGAAAGGCACATTTCGCTTCCGTGACATTTTTCGTGTCAGTTTCTCGCATAACTGCTTGTAATCTTCATCCAGGTACGCATCACAAAATCCCGCGGTCATTGCAATAAGCTTTTGCATCCCTTGCTCGATGAGGGCTTTATCACCCATGGTTCTTACCTCCGGTTAGGTGTTATTCTATTTACTATTCTATTATTGTGAACAAGATTATATAAATTTAGGTATTTGACGATATGAAAAACCTTTTTTGGGACTATTAGACTTGTTGTGTAGAGTCCTAATATTATTCCGCTTCGATGGGATGTGTTTGACACCTCGAGCATACAGATACTGTTTAAATTGACTTACGCCCTTCTTTTTCTTTTCACCACCGCTTGCATAGAACTGACTGCCCCGATCAGTATTTACCACAGTGATCTTCCCCCGATATGCTCTCGCTATATCTTCTGCACGCTTAAACACAGCTATGGCGTTGTCTGTGGTTGCATTGGTAAATTCACCAATAGAGATGATCTTCCTCGATGCGTCGTCCTCGTACGCTATCACCTGAGTCCCATCGTAGTCAAGCCAATCAATCAGCATGCACCAGTGAAAGACTGTGCTTTCACCTTTGTTTATCACCGGTTTAACCGCCCATTTGATCTTTCTGTCTGTTAGCTTCACCATAAGTTGAGGTGCAGCTAAGCTTCTTGACGAAATAATTTTGGGACTCCACAGCCTGGCGAAAGTATTTCAGGAAATCACAATTTTTTGTTTATGGGCTTTATCAAAGGAGAATTCAATCTTCTAATGTGAAACCACGAATTATGCTTTTCGGCAATGGTGCGTTTGCACATTCCACCATCCAAATCCTTCGTGATAACGGAGCAGAAGTAAGCGGTTATCTTACCCGCGCTAAAGGTAATTTTGGAGCATCTTTAGTTGGAAAAACTTGGATGCAAAGAGATCATCCTTCTCCTATTCCCATTATTCGAAAATGGAAACCAGATGTAATAATTCCCATGTCCATTGATTGGCATAATGAACCGTGGGCGACCGAGCTAAAACACCTATTTTTTCTCCCGTTGGAGAAGCAATAAAAATTGAACGTGATCGTGATTTCGCCCGTGCGTTATGCGAAGAATTTAACATTGCTTATCCTCAGACATATTTAGCAAAAAATAAATTGGATGCTTTAGAAATACTTAAAAATAATCCGCGACCATATGTAATCAAAAATCCCCTTTGTTCTCCTAAAAGTCCGATTCAGGCCATTGTTTGTAAATCAGTAGAAGATACTTATGAGTGGTTGAATAGAGTTGATTTTTCGGAAGGCGTATTTTTACAGGAATATCTTGGTGCAGAAGAGATTGCCCATTTTGCTCTTGTTAGCAATGGAAATATTCAAAGCATTATGACGCACTGGGAATATAAACGCGCATTTACAGGAGATATGGGACCTATTGCTGGCGCACCACTGGGCAGTCTGGTGGAACAAGATCTAAATGATAAATATGGCTTGATGCGCGAATTTATATTGCCGCTTCAGCCGTGGCTGGAAAAAAACCATTTTTGCGGAATACTATCTGTAAGCGCGGTTAAAAAAACAAAAGATGGCATGTAATTGAATACAATGTGCGAATCGGTGTAACGATCAATCCATTTATTTTACAAATGCTTAAAAATCCGGCAGAGGTTATCATTGCTGTTGCAAGTGGCAGAAAAATTAAGCCGTCTTGGGATTACCCCCAAAAATGGGGCTGTTCACTTACACTTGCAGGTTACGGGTATCCATATCCATTGTCAGTAAAACCACCTAAATTACCTGTTTCACTTACTGCCACTTTGGATTGTGATTTGTGGTGGAATGAGGTAGATGAAACAGACAATGGAATATATACCTGCGGTCCTCGAATTGCGGAAGTGGCATCTCTTGCTAAAAATAAGCAAGAAGCTGTAAATATAGTATATAAAAACATTGAAAAAGTTCAATGTCTGGGGAGTTATTATCGCTTAGATATTGGGGGATAGGATAATAACCGTTCATGCGGGTTCAGATAAGAGATTGACATTCCAACTATTGATACTTTTTATATAGCATAGAAGCGATTAATTTACCTGATGAGCCAATATATGATACCAGATAATGGAAATAGTAAGGATATATCTGGAAAGGACTTCGGAGGCTAAAATACTGCGATTTGGACCCTGGCTCAAGGAATTGAAAAGCCACTATCGTATGGATCCGATACCAAGTGCAAACCCAAACATTGTGAAATGCTTAATTTGGGTCGCGATTCTGACGTTAATGTGCTCACGTAGTATACTACGGCTGGTTCGTAATGCCAATCCCGAAAACGCGAACCGATACACGCATTTACGATCCAATTTTGGGCGCAATGATCCATGTCCCTCTGGGTCGGGCAAAAAATATAAGAAATGTTGCGGCAGGCCGGCTTAATAACTTCGCATATCTTCCATCCGGTTAACCTCCGACAACCATGTGTTTAATACTGTTATAAGATAGTAATATTGTTAGGCAATTATCACTAACTGCATCCATCTGGAAAAGAAAGCGATGTTAGTTGTGTTTATTAGGGAGTAGAGTAGATTAGATTAGATGTATTCTGAAGAGGCAAAATCCGCTTGGGTTAAGAAAGGGGCCACTCTTAGCGATAAGTCCGCTAGAAAAGAATTTGGACTTACACAAGAGGAAATTATAGAGGCCATTACCGATGGTAAGCTACAGTACCGCAC
>JAYEJE010000286.1:0-4675 GCA_034660415.1 Methanobacteriota archaeon
CTGGATGATGGGAGCCCGGTGAGCTGAGAGGTTCACGCCGGGTTCTGAGAGGACGTAGGGGGGAAGTTCCCCTGCGTTACTCACCCCGAACTCACGGATGATGACACTATAATCAGATATGAGAAAGGAGAAATTGTGGGAATTACCATACTAAATGCAAGTAGGAGAGAGATATGATACGGACACGGCGTATAACAGGACAGAGCGTATCTGGCTTCGCTACGCTTCGCCAAAATTCCCCTTCGGGGAACTTCAGATACGCTGGAAATGTCATATGACTTTGCTCACTAAAAAATGCAATTGCATAAATCAAAAAAGATAAAAAAGATGACAAATAAATTATTATATGAGGTCATATCATGAAAACCATAACATTAGAAGAAGGGCTTGATGCAGCTTATCCTATTCTGAAGGAACAAAAAGCAATGTTAGTCTTGGACTTATGCCAAGAAATAGTCGAAAAAGCAAAAGCAGATGCTGGGTTTAGTTATGCGGAATTTTTGGATGCCGCAGAAAAGGATACAAGATTCCAGATTGTGGCAAGTCAGATTGTTGGATTGGCAAAGAACCCTCAAGATCAAGGATTTCAAAAAGGGCTTTTGAACAACAATGAAAAAATGGATATGGGCGTGGACTTTACAGGAACTTGGCATATCTATGAAATGGAAGCATGGGATGAGGACTATTTTAACATGGACGTGCAGGCTTATATCAGGATAGATCCGAACAATCTCGGAGTTTTCCAATTCGGTTTAGTTTCAGGCGGTATAGATGGAAAACTTGTTGATTATGCAGATGGAGAACGGTTTGAATTTACATGGGAGGGAAGCGATGAATGCGATCCTGTCTGTGGTAGTGGTTGGATTAGAATACTCGAGGGAAACTCCTTAGAGGGCGAATTTAGAATCCACTTAGGAGACGATTCTACGTTTTTAGCAAGAAGAGCAAAGTAATAAATCTAATATTTCAAAGCTGTGAATATAAGTTATAATGACCGTGAAGTTCAAAGTTGCGAGTAGGACAGAAGTGTGCAAGAATTGCGGGTTCTGTGACCGGATATGCACGCATCAGGATAATTGCACGGGATGCGGCGCATGTGTGGTAGCATGCCCTTATGAAGCAAAAATATTACAGACCAGTGTTCAGGAGGATGGAGCTAAGAAAACCGAATTATGTGGATATGCAGCGGGTGAAAGGGGTTTTGGAGGATAGTGGTCTTCACTGTGTGATTTGTCAAACTGAATTTGGGTTAATTGGTCCTTAGTCTTATTTTCTTCCGAGAGCGATAAGTGAAGTAAGAAGTACTGTGTCATAAAAGTTCAAAGACGTCAGAAATATATACTCATGCAAGTAATAAGGGCATAGGAAAGATAAAAAGCCCTATAAATTAGATACTTTATTTGAGAAAGAGAATGGAAGAGGTGGGAAAGATGAATATGCTCAGGGTAGAAAATTTGAGTCTAAAACGAAAGGATGTGAAAAAATGACATACGTAACGACATTAAATCAGTTTGTAAATCGAAGGATGTACGACACATCGAAAGTGGTAGAGTATGCAGAATTTGGGGCGCTCACAGCAATTGCTGTTCTGGTACCTCTTCTGCTCAGGCAGCCGCAACTGCTGGTAGGTTCGGCTGTGAACTTTATGCTGGTCATGGCCGCGATAAACGTAAGAGGGTGGAATAAGATACTTCCCCTAATAGTACTTCCAAGCGTTGCGGCTGTGGCGGGAGGATTTCTTTTTGGTCCATTTACGATTTTTCTCGTTTATATGGTACCCTTCATATGGGTAGGTAACGCAATACTCGTATTTGCCTTTAAGTATCGGTATGTTACAAAGGGAAAGAACTACGCCATAACATTACTAATAGCTGCTGGACTTAAGGCGGGCTTTCTCTTTGCTACTGCGCTACTGTTGATCAACCTTTCCATACTACCGCTAATTTTTGCAATGGCAATGGGAGTAATGCAAATTGTCACAGCCATTGTTGGAGGATTCTTGGCGTTTCCAGTGAACCTCGCATACCATAAATATTTTCAAGTGAGTGGCAGCGCTTAAGCTGGAAAAATAAGTGGAGGGCTAAAAATGAGTGAAAAATCATGGAAAGCAGATGTTGAAGAAATTATCAATGATATAGGTAAATGTGAAGCGGCTCTCTTGCAATGTTTGGAGGCCGTGCAGCGAGATGTCTGTTACATCCCCCAAGACGCGATTACGTATCTCAGAGACGAATTGGATGTACCGGCAGTAGAAATATATGGGGTGATGACATTCTACGGAATGCTCACTGCCGAACAACAGGGCAAATATGTAATACGAGTTTGCAACTCTCTCCCATGCTATCTGAACGGTTCCAAGATGATTATTGAGACGTTGGAAAACGAATTGGGAATAAAAAGCGGCGAAACCGCCGAAGACGGTAACTTCACACTGGAAACCGTGGCATGTCTCGGATTATGCGATAATGCACCCGCAATGATTATTAACAGGGAGATATATGGGAACCTGACGGAAGAGAAGGTGAAAGAGATCATCAAAGCCAAAGCAGGGGATGATTGAAAATGGAACAGATATTATTGAAGGATATCGATAAACCTAACCTGATTGACATTGCTATTTACATCAAAACTGGTGGATATAGCTCATTGGAAAAAGCTCTCCAGATGCAGCCCAATGATATCATCGATGAAGTCAAAAAATCTGGACTCGTCGGGAGGGGTGGTGCCGCATTTCCGACTGGATTGAAGTGGGAATTTACGAGAAAAGAGTCGGAAGAGCTGAAATATGTCGTCTGTAATGCCGACGAAGGCGAGCCTGGCACGTTCAAAGACCGCGTTATATTGAAAAAAAATCCCCATTTGTTGGTAGAGTCTATGTTAATTGCAGGATACGCCATAGGTGCAAAAGAGGGTTTAATTTACATAAGGGGAGAGTACTTTGAGGAAATCGAGCTGCTGAAAAAAGCCGTTGAAGAAGCGAAAGAAGGGGGCTTCATAGGCGATAACATTCTGGGTTTGGGGTTCTCATATGATTTGAGGGTTTATCCCGGTGCTGGCTCCTACGTATGCGGAGAGGAAACGACATTATTCGAATCACTGGAAGGAAAGCGGGGATGCTCAAGGGAGAGACCCCCATTCCCGACACATTCTGGATTTATGGGCAAACCAACGGCGATAAACAACGTGGAAACGTTATGTAATGTCCCGACCATCATCGAAAAGGGCGGCGATTGGTATTCTAAAATCGGTAGCCCCAGTGCACCAGGAACAAAACTCTTCTGCATATCGGGACATGTAAATAAACCAGGACTATATGAAATTCCCATGGAACTGACATTGAGAGAGCTTATAGATAATTACGGCGGGGGGGTTAAGGGAAAGTTCAAAGCCGTCCTGCCTGGAGGAGTGTCGAGCAGTTTACTCACCGACCTCGATGTGAAGCTGGATTATAAAAGTGTGGCTGAAGCGGGTAGTATGTTGGGCTCGGCATCGGTTATCGTAATAAACGGTGACTCCAGTATCGTAGATGTGGCTAAGAACAGCATGGAGTTTTTTGTTCATGAATCGTGCGGTCAGTGTACACCATGTCGCGAGGGGACGAGAACAGCAAATGCAATCATTGGCAGGTTCGCCAATGGTGAGGGGAGAGAAGAAGAGCTTGAGATTTTACTAGAGCTGGGGGATGTTATGTATGATACCTCCCGATGTGGTCTGGGTCAGGCCGCGATGAATATAACGACCAGTGCGATAAAATTGTTTAGAGACGAATTTATGCAACGAGTGAAAAATTAAGGAGGTTTGAAAATGGTCACGTTAACTATAAATGACGAGGAAGTTATTGTTCCCGAAGGGACGAGCATAATGGATGCAGCTAAGGAAGCGCACATAGATATACCCCACCTCTGTTATCTGGAAGGACTTGAGCCCTATGGCGCATGTCGCGTATGTGTGGTAGAGGTCGATGGCGAAAGGAGACTTATACCGTCATGTATGAGGGAAGTATCGGAGGGCATGGTGGTGCACACACACTCAGGGCGGGTCAGACGCGCGAGAAGGATACTCGTTGAACTGCTACTTACAAATCACCCCGCCGATTGTTTCACATGTGAAAGAAATCAAATCTGTGAACTGCTCAAATTATCTCATGAACTAGGCGTAGAGGTTGTGAGATCTGACGTTGAAAAACCATCATACGAATTGGACGAGACGGGCCAGTCGATTATTCGCGACCCGAATAAGTGTATTCTGTGTGGAAGATGTATCCGCGTATGCCACGACGTTCAGACCGTCAGTGTCATTGGCTTCGTCAATCGCGGTCCAGATACGATGGTAGCTACTGTCCTAGATGAAGGATTAGGCAATGTGGAGTGTACAAACTGTGGTCAATGTATCCATGCCTGTCCGGTGGGAGCAATCAAAGAAAAGTCATGTATCGATGAGGTCTGGGCAGCAATTGATGATCCTGAACAACACGTTGTTGTTCAGGAGGCACCGGCCATCAGAGCGGCATTGGGTGAAGAATTTGGACTAGCTCCGGGTACGCTTGTTGCTGGCAAGATGCACGCAGCATTGAAGCGATTGGGATTTGATGCTGTTTTCGATACGAACTTCACCGCTGACCTGACAATTATGGAAGAGGGCAGTGAGCTGGTAAAAAGGATTAATGGCGGTGGTG
>JAYEJE010000287.1:0-4629 GCA_034660415.1 Methanobacteriota archaeon
GAGATTATGCAAGCTATCTATTTTGAAGCTATGCAGACAGGTCAAGACCCTAAAGCAGCATATGATCACTATAAAGAGGCTGGTTATCTGCCTGCTATTCAGATGTCTATGGTTGAGGGGTATAAGGGTAAGAAGGGGGGTTAAGACACTCTGCGGAAGATCCGACTTTTTCATGATGTACTGATATTATTCCCAAGATTGCAACATCTCGAAAGAGGAATTAAAGTGTGAAACTTTAACGTGTATTGTGAATATATATTCATATATGCCAGGGCGAAGACTGTGCAGGTGCGTAAGCGTCAAGCCAAATTTCCTCCTCTTTGAGCCACGGCGAGGGGAGAGAACGCCTAATCCGGAGGTCTATGAAAGATTGATATTGAAAGTGGAAGAACTGGAGAGCATAAGGCTTAAAGACTATCAGCGGCTAAGTCAGGAAGAAGCAGCGAAAAAAATGGGCGTTTCGCAACCTACATTCCATCGAATAGTAAACGAAGCACATCGAAAAATAGCAGAAGCTTTTGTTGAAGGGAAAGCAATAAGGATAGAAGGCGGTAATTATGTAATATTGAGTGCTAACAATGAAACGCATGTGCCCCTTCCGGAAAGGTCTCCTGGCTGGAAAAGAGGGAGACATGGTCGTGGTGGAGATCCTTTGGTTTCATCATAGTCTATCCTTTATATACTTATATGAATATATATTCACATAAAGAAGAAAAAATCAAAATCTATAGGGAGAAGGTGAAAGATAAAGATGAAGATATGCGTAACCGCAACGGCAGGAGACCTGAATGCACAGGTAGATCCGAGGTTCGGAAGGTGCCAATACTTTGTGATCGTAGATTCGGAGACAATGGCGTTTGAAGCGATGGCGAACGAAGCAATTGCCGCACCGGGTGGAGCGGGAATTCAGGCGGCACAAACAATGGTGAATAAAGGTGTGAATGTAGTCATTTCGGGGAATATAGGTCCCAATGCTTTTCAAGTGCTGTCCACCGCTGGTGTAAAAATTGGAACCGGCGCTTATGGCACGGTACAAGAAGCTGTTGAGATGTATAAAGGCGGTAAGTTAGGTGAGACAGGTGCTTCAACAGTAGCTGCTCATGCTGGTATGGGCGCTACTGCACCAGGTGGCGGATTTGGCACGGGCATGGGTATGGGCATGGGCGGAGGACGAGGCGGCGGTAGAGGGCAAGGCATGGGCAGAGGCATGGGCAGAGGTATGGGACTTGGCATGCAGCAACCAATGCCTTCGCAACCACAACCACAAGTGTCGCAGGCACCAATAACGCCTCGAACAAAAGAAGAAGAAATCGAAGATCTATCGAACATGGCTAATAGACTGGCGAAAGATTTAGAAGAAGTGAAGAAGAGAATAGAAGAACTTAAAAAGAGGTGATGTAAAATAAGATGAGTGGCATGGGTAGAGGAGGAGGAAGAGGTCAAGGAATAGGACGAGGAGGTCAAGGGCAAGGGAGAATGGGTGGCAGCGGATTGGGCCCTGCCGGAGAATGCAGATGCCCGAATTGTGGCTATACAATGTCGCATCAAACGGGGGTGCCATGCTATCAGCAGAGCTGCCCAAAATGCGGGTCTAAAATGGCGAGACCCTAAAAAAATTAGGAGGCGATAAGAAAAAAATGGGAGGAAATAGACACAGAAACATGTATTATCTGACTGGTTTACCCGGCTGGATGCGATTTGGATACTCTCCGGGCTGGGCAGATAGGAGTCCAACCGGAATGCCGCCAGGTGCACAGTATCTCACACAGACGGGACAGATGCCGCAGTTTGCTTCTTGGATACAGCAGCAAGCACCAGCAGGCGCACCTGTTGCACCAATGGGCATGCCAGCAGTGCCGAAAGAGCAGGAGATTTCTATGCTTGAATCGCAGGCGCAGATGCTTGGGGACCAGTTAGAGCAGATAAAGAAGAGACTGGAAGAACTGAGAAAGTAAAGAGTGGAAAGGGCCAATTAGAAACATGAGGAGAAGGAAATGGGTAAATGCGAACTGTGTGGAAAAGCGAGAAGATAGTTCTTTCTTGCTCCTTTTTCTTTTTTAGTGTGCTATGCAGCAATCTATACAATCATTAGCTTGGAAGGCTTTTGTTAACGAAGAACTATGCGTAGGGTGTGGAAAGTGCACCGAGGTTTGCTGGACCGGTGCGATTGGAATTGTTGATAAAAAAGCAGTAGTGGATTTTAACAGGTGTATATGCTGCACTGCTTGTGTACGGGCTTGTCCAAAGGGTGCCATCCAAATAGCCCCACATTCATCTCCGATTTTGCAGAGAGATCCATTACTGGAGAGGCTAAAAACGCAATTAAACGTCGTAAGGTCCAAAGTTGAAGAGATGGAAAGAAGTATCGAAGAGCTATAAGTGTGTAAATAAATAAAGGTTAAAAAAATGCGTGATGAAATGCGGCTAAAATGGAAAAAATAACCGAAAAAAATGAAACTTCCGATTTCGATGAACTAACCAAGAAGATGGAAGAGGAGATATTAGAAGAGGAAAGGGGAATATACACTGAGAAGACACTTGAGGAGGCATACAACCCAAAAAACGTTGGTGGACTGGAAGCCCCCAGTGGTGCTGCCAGAGTAACAGGCCCCTGCGGAGACACACTGCAGATGCATATTAAAGTGGAAGAAAATAAAATCGTAGATTGCAAATTCATAACCGATGGTTGTGGTGCTTCAATGGCATGTGGAAGCGTGGTTACAGAACTGGTGAAAGGTAAGACAATCGAAGAAGCACTCACGGTAGAGGACAAGGATGTTTTATCCGCTTTGGGTGGTTTGCCGGAAGAAAACATTCATTGCTCTGTACTTGCAATGGACACGCTAAGAGCAGCTCTGGAAGATTATAAGAGTAAGAGTAAGAATAAGAATAGGAATAAAAAGAGGAATAAAAAAGAGAGGAGGTGAACATATGAAACTATGCATTCCCTCATTGGGAAATGGAGGATTGGAAGATCTTGTAAGTGAACATTTTGGAAGAGCGCCAACATTTACTGTTGTGGATATGGTGAGTAACAAGGTGGAAATTGTGCAGAACACGGGTGAACATTTTGGCGGTGTAGGCAACACACCGGATCTCGTAGCAGGTGCGGGTGCAGAGATAATGCTCTGTTCTGGATTAGGCCCTCGTGCAATAAGCGCGTTTGAACAGTTGGGGATAGAGGTGTATGTAGGCGCCAGTGGTACGGTGAGCGAAGCAATAAGCGCTTTTCAGGCAGGGAGACTCAACGAAGCTAGTGATGCCAATGCGTGCAAAATGCACCGGCATTAATGGAACGCGCAATGCAACAAAACGGTGAACAGATGATTATTGCGGTAGCAAGCGGCAAAGGCGGTACGGGAAAGACAACCGTAGCAGTTAATCTCGCTCTGTCGCTTTCGAACGTACAATTAATGGATTGCGATGTAGAAGAGCCAAATTCACATATCTTCCTTAATCCGGTGATCGAGGAGATAAAGCCGGCATATACGCTGGTGCCAAGGGTCAATTACGATTTGTGTGATTACTGCGGTAAGTGTGCTGCGGCGTGTGAATACAACGCTCTTGTTGCTGTGCCGCAAAAAGAAGTAATGGTGTTTCCTGAACTTTGCCACGGCTGTGGGTTGTGCTCCCGGGTATGCCCGCAAGATGCGATCAGCGAGGAACCGAGGGAGATCGGCGTTATAAAAACAGGAAAAAGCGGTGGCGGCAACATTGACCTCGTGTACGGGGTGTTGAATATCGGGGAGATAATGGCAACACCGCTGATCGACCAAGTAAAAGCGGACCTTGATCCGGAAAAGACAGTGATTATTGATGTATCGCCGGGAACGGCATGCCCGGTGATTGCAGCCGTGCAAGGCAGCGATTACTGCATTCTTGTGACTGAGCCCACACCGTTTGGGCTCTACGATTTGAGGCTTGCGGTTGAGGTGCTCAGAGTGCTTAAGATTCCTTTTGGCATGGTTATAAATAAAGCAGGGATTGGAGATCGAAAGGTGTATGAGTACTGCGAGAAGGAAGGGATTCCGATTTTGCTTGAGATTCCACATGACACGCGGATTGCACGGTACTATTCAGAGGGCGTGCCCTTTGTGAAGGCGATGCCGGAGTGGAAGGAGCGATTTGCAGGGATAATTGATACTATATACAACCACGAGATTACACAAGATTAACACAACACTTTTTCTTTTTTAAAAAAGAAAATTTAGCCTGTGCTAGAAGAAAAAATAGTTCTTTTGGTACCGCTTTTCTTTCTAAGAAAAAGTTTCTTGTGAAAATGTGTGCAATTTTGTGATTATAAAAGGTTATAAAAGGTATATGCAAATGAAACAAATAACGGTTATTAGTGGAAAAGGTGGCACGGGGAAGACAACCCTTGTGGGCTCGTTTGCTGTCCTCGCAGAGAACAAAGTCATTGCAGACTGCGATGTAGACGCACCAGACCTCCATCTGCTGGTGCATCCGGAAATCATAGAGAAGGAGGAATTTAAAGGCGTGAAGGTTGCCGTTATGGATAAAACGCTATGCTCCGAGTGCGGAACGTGCGAAGAAACATGTAGATTCAACGCTATCGCTTCGACCGAAGAATCAGGCTATGCAGTCAATCCCGCACGTTGTGAGGGCTGT
>JAYEJE010000288.1:0-4609 GCA_034660415.1 Methanobacteriota archaeon
GCAACTCTGAATCGTGAGGAAGTAGAAAACGCATATATTCGTGGTCGTGGTATTATAGGATTGCAAGCGGCAGCCGCTTTCTCGACAAGGGGATTAAAGACAACGGTTCATGGAGGACCTCCTTCTTTGCTGCCTTCCAACTTAGACCCCGATATGGCTGACATGGTGAAAGAACGAATGGAGAAAGATGACATAAGATTTATCCTTGATAGAAGAGAGATAACAGCTATTAAAGGACAGGAGGGGCGGGTGAAATCAGTTGTGATAGGAGGAAAGGAAGGAGAGAAAGAGGAGATTCCAGCAGAGATCGTTATAATCGGCAAATGGATGATGCCTGAGGTAGACCTCGCATGGGAAGCGGGAGTAGATATAGGAGAAAGTGGAGGAATAGTCACGGACAGATCAATGCATGTAAAAGAAGGAAGAAGGCATATAACAAACGTATATGCAGTTGGAGACTGTACGGAAGTTGTAGACGCCATCACACATCGTCCGAGACTGAATCAACTTGCATCTACTGCTGTCACTCAAGCTACGGTTATAGCAGATAACATACTTAGCGATATTAGTGAGCAACCAGGTTTATATTCCCCCTGCGAATATTGTTTTGGACCAACAGCAGCGGATGTCGGAGGTGTCTTGATAGGTTCAGTAGGAGTTACATCAGAAGCGGCAAGTCGCGCAGGCATAAAAACAATAAGCGGTAAGGCAACGAAACTCACAAAAGCAAGATACTTCCCCGGGGCGACACCCCTAACCCTAAAATTGATCTTCGATGCATATACCAAGAAATTAATAGGTGCACAAATGATCGGCGAATTCACTGTCGCGGAACGTGTAAATGAGTTGGGACTCGCTATACGTGCAGGTATAACCGCAGAGGAGATGAGAAGTATGGAGCGATGTTATGACCCTTCACTGGCTTTGCTGGTAGATGTGACGATAGATGCCGCGACAGAGGCTTTGGGTATTACACCGGTATATTAAGCTTAGCCCATATACTTTCTTTTTGAGAAAGGTGTATTCCATGAATAGAACACAAAAGAGGAGAGGAGAAGACGAATGGCCACGATAGCGGAAAGAATACTAGAAGGGGAAGCGGGGGAAATCGTAGAACGCGAAGTCGATTACATAATGGTGAATGATATAACGGGTGTGCCTGCGTTTGAAGTCCTCGATGAGCTTGCGTATGATATAAAAAAGGAGAAGGCGGTGGTTGTACAGGACCATTATGTCCCCAACAAGGATGTGGACTCAGCAGAACAGGCGAAAGCACTGCGTAACTATGCGCGAAAGTATAAAATCGCAAATTATTATGAGATAGGGAAAGGCGGGATATGCCATCAAGTAATGATAGAAGCGGGATATGTTGCGCCTGGTAGATTAATAATAGGTGCGGACTCACATACATGCTCTTATGGCGCCTTAGGTGCTTTTTCCACTGGTGTGGGCTCAACGGAGGCGGCAGCGGCAATGGCTACCGGGAGATTATGGTTCAAGGTTCCGGAGACGCAGAAGTTTGTAATTCGCGGTGAGCCGAAGAGATACGTGATGGGAAAGGATATAATACTGCATATAATAGGAGACATAGGCGTTTCCGGCTCGTTATACAAATCACAGGAGTTTTATGGCACTGCAATAGAAAGTCTGAATCTTTCCGATAGGATAACAATATCGAACATGGCAATAGAAGCAGGAGCTAAGGCGGGGATTATACCACCGGATGATAAGGTATTCGAGTTCCTGGAGGGTAGGGTAAGGGGCGACTATAAGTCAGTATATGCAGATGGTAAAGAAAGCGAATATGAAGCAGTGCTTGAATATGATGCGTCAGAGATAGTTCCAACAGTTGCAAAACCGTTCTCACCTGCTAATACCGCACCTGCGAGCGAACTGGACGTTCCTATTGACCAAGCGTATCTCGGATCTTGCACAAACGGTAGGATCGAGGATTTGCGTGTTGCCGCAGCGATATTAAGCGGTAAAAAAATCAGTCCCGATGTGCGGATGATTGTAGTGCCCGCGAGTGAGGCGGTGCTCGCGCAGGCGATAGAAGAGGGCGTAATCCAGATATTCCTTGCCGCTGATGCTTTTGTCTCGGGACCGACATGTGGCGCATGTTTAGGAGGCCACATGGGAGTTCTCGCCAAAGATGAGCGATGCATAAGCACAACAAATCGTAACTTTATCGGGCGGATGGGTCACAAGGATTCCGAGGTCTATTTGGCGAACCCCGCGGTAGTCGCAGCGTCCGCTATTAAAGGGCGGATAACGGACCCGACGGAATTGGAGTAATAACTAACAAGAAAATAAATTATTGACACAGATTAACGCAGATTGACACAGATGATAAAGAACAACAATGTCAAACTTAAATTTAGTTTAGTTTAGTAAGTCCGCGTAAATCTGTGTCTTTAATAGAAGGTAGTTCTATTTTATATACAATCAAAAAAAAACACGGGATTAGACAAGATAACTCAAAGTTTATATGCACTTCGCGGAATTTAAAATTATATTGTATGGCATGGCATGGCAAAAGAAAGGAGGTTAAATAATGGTTGAACTAAAAAAAGTGTCCGCAATTTCTGTGGTTCTAATACTGTCTTCGTTCCTGCTTGCAGGGATGCTTCAACCTGTGGTGGGAATGGAAGAAGGATTTGGCCAGTTAGGAGACCTAAAGCGAGGGGTAGAGAAATACAATCAAAACGTTGATAAAATCACATTCATAAAAAGTTTAATCGGCGAGGAGCGAATAAACTGCGAAATTTCTCTTGACGATGGGAACGTGCTAATGTATGGTATAGAGACCGGCAAGGGCGCGAAAGTCATAAGCGTTGAGGTAGCTGAAATCTCTGATCCAACGATGAAGGTATATACTTCAGAAAGTACAATTCGCACTATAATGAACGCCGAAGATCCCGTTTCTGCCTTTCAGGACGCATTTAAGACTGGTGCGATAAAATTAGAAGGGGTTGGACTGGTGAATGAACTAAAAGTCTGTGTTATGGGTGTTGCAACGAACATATATGGCTTTATTCAGGGCCTGAAGAGGTAGAGATTAAAATAGAAAAGATGAGAGTATGGAAGTTTGGACCTGATGTAGACACAGACCAGATAATACCTGCGGAATATCTGACTACCGGAGATCCAAAGAAGCTCGCAGCGCATGCGTTCGCCAAGATGCGACCGGAATTTGCAAAAGAAGCAAGAAGTGGCGATGTAATCATAGCGGCAGAGAATTTCGGCTGCGGCAGTTCACGCGAGCATGCACCCCGTGCTTTAATCGGTGTGGGTATAAGCTGCGTGATAGCAAAGAGCTTTGCGCGGATTTTCTTTAGAAATTCTATTAATATCGGGCTGCCTCTGATCGAGGCAGACGTCTTCGACAAGATAGAAGAAACGGATGAGATAGCGATAGATTTCGGTGACGGCGAGATAAGGGATATTACAAAGGATAAGGAATATGAATTCAAACCACTACCGGAATTCATGCAGAAGCTATTGGATAGTGGGGGTTTGATTTCCTATATCAAAAAAGCATAATATCCAACTAAAATAAATTATTGACACAGATTAACGCAGATTAAATCAAATCCGTGTAAATCTGCCTCTTAAATATGTGGAAGTTATACTTTATATACAAAAATAAATGATAGAAGCAGGAATAATTGGCGGTGCTGGGTACATGGGTCTTGAGTTATTAAGGCTGCTCTTGATGCATCCAGGCGTGGAAATATCGGTGGTAACATCCAGGCGATACAAAGGTAAGAAGGTAAGCAGCGTGAATCCACATCTGGCCCCGTTTATCGAGCTCGAATATGAAGATATAGATACAGAAGAGATAGCAAATAGAAGCGATATTGTATTTGCTGCTGTTCCTCATGGCAGTGCAATGGACTATGTGCCGGAGTTAATAGCAAGTGGGGCCAAGGTAATAGACCTCAGCGCCGACTACCGATTGAAGAAGGAAGAGTACGAGCGGATATACAAGAGAGAACATAGAGATAAAGAAGAACGAGAAGCTGTGTACGGACTGACGGAATTGCATCCGGAAGTAAAGGATGCGGATTTGGTTGCGAACCCGGGCTGCTATCCCACGGGTGCTATACTTGCAGTTGCACCGCTAGTGAAAGAAGGACTGGTAAGCCATGTGGTATTTGATGCGAAATCCGGCGTATCCGGTGCCGGTGCCGAACCGTCCGAAACGTCTCATTACCCGAATCTCGCTGAGAATATCACCCCGTACCAAATAACGGAGCACCGGCATGTCGCAGAGATGAGGATGGAGCTAAACGTGAAAGTGAGCTTCACTCCGCATGTCATTCCTTCCATTAGGGGCATACTCACCACTGCGCATGTATTCTTAAGTACTGAAGAGACAATGACGCATGATGAAATCGAAGAGATCTACAAACGGTTTTATACAGGTAAGAAATTTATACGGCTCAGAGAGGGCATACCGTCTTTGAGCGCCGTAAGAGGCACTAACTTCTGCGATATTGGATTCGGAATAGATGCGGTAAACGCGAGGATCGTGGCGATTTCCGGAATTGACAACCTTGTTAAAGGCGGATCGGGCCAGGCGATACAGAATATGAACGTGATGTTC
>JAYEJE010000289.1:0-20991 GCA_034660415.1 Methanobacteriota archaeon
CCGGAAATTATATTTGCTACATCGGAAATAGCATCTATCAACTCGTCTATATGTCCCTTATAGGCTGCAACTCCATCAATATCTATTTGTCCACCAAAATCGTCCACGATACCAGTTCGGTTATTTATAACTTTAGGTTTTCCTATTATATCACTCGAATTTATTTTTTTTCCAAACTCCCTAATTCTCAATTCGGAAAAGGGCTCGAATGATAACTTCGGTAACTCTGTTACATCCCGAGACACTTTTCCATTTGGTTCAAACAGATAAGTTGCTTCTGTCTTGTATCCGTTAGCCTTTTGTTTTAATTTACGTAACACATTTATCAAATCTTTTTTGTCTTTGAGTTTTTCCTCTGAAGCTCTGAACTCTTTACTTTTTCTTCTCTCCTTATACCATTCGCGTTTTAAGGCAACGGGCCCAGGTAGCTCAACTTCAGCGATGAAGTTTATTAAGTTCCCCTCAATGAAGTCTATAATCCCTTCCGCTAAATCCTCTTTTTCTAATCCAGGATATTGAGCTAGGATTCCAGAAATTGCTGAACTTATTCCATTCATATTCTCTCCACTTCTTTTTGTAGCCCCTCTATGATTACTTCGCCTATTTTTTTCTTAGCTTCCTGTGGGACCTCTATTCTTGGTTTCTCTGCTCTTCTCTCTGCCCGTAGTAGTAACCTAATTTCCCCGTAGTTTATAAAATATTTTCTCCATTTATGACCTAACTCTCCAATTATATCAGCCGATTTTTCATAGATGTCATCAAGGTCCGTACCTGAAAAAATCTTGTGTATCTGTTCTACATACTCCATTATCTCCTTTTCCTTTTCTTTTTTATCGTTCTCATCTCCCTCGATGTAGTCGTAGAGGAAGTAATCAGAATACCCGCTAAAGACCTTCATCAGAAGATAAAACATCAAATCATCGGGATGAAAGCTGTGTGTGTTAATTACCCTTGAAATTTCTCCAACAATACCGTTAATTAAAGCGTTTCTTTCTTTTAATAACAATTCTTTGTTTTCGTTTAGGTGCTGAAGTAACATTAATCTTGTTTCTTTTGTGAAATTTGGATTTTCTTTATATGTAGAAGATTCGACGCCAGTAAGCAGATATTTCCTAATATCGCTCTCGTAATTTAAATATTTCGCCCAGAGTTCCTTCTTTTCTATTTGATCCTTATATAGTAGCGACTGCAACTCTACAAGGAACTTTCTTCCTATTTCCTTGCATTTTTGTAGATTTCTTTCATCCACCGCCCTAATTCGCTCAAGTTCGGATGACACCTCCTTAAGAATGAAGCCAACCATTATCAAATCATTCTTATTCCCTATCATTAAATCCGTTGCAATACGGTTTCCAATTATATTGATCAAATCAAATTCATCTTTTTTCAGTGCCTCGATAGCCGTTGCCATATCCTGATTTGTTATTTCAATTATCATATCCATAATTGTCTATTTTGTCTCGCACCTTAAAAATGTTTCGATATTTAGTATCTTATCTACACATTTCTTTTATCTCTTTTTTAAGAAGCTATCTAGCCTGATAATAGAATAGACTCACAAGGTTGGTATTTATTTGGGCTCTTCGCTATTTTGTAGGGGTAACTCAATAACCCTACTATCCGCGGAAGCGGATTACATGAGGAGGGTGTTGAATACTGAGCATCCGTAGTTATTAAATAGTATCGCGTGATGATTGGTAAACTTAGTGTGGGGATATCAGGTCTATAAAAACATCTATAACCTGAACAGTATTCGCCTCCCAAGAATATCCCGCCCTGAAGCCGCGTTCACTCGCACCATGGTAAACCCCTAAGGGCTCAGGCAAAAACCTTTTTCAAAGCCTCTTCAAACCTCTCCATACCCGTATCCGCCTCCTTGGTGATGACGAGCGGCGGGCAGGCACAGTGATCAAGTAAAGTTCGCGGGAAAATGAGGACTGGAGAGCTTTTTGAAAAAAAAAAACGAAAACGTCGAAAAACTACCAAAAAAAGAAGAGGCTGATTATACTCTCATATACCGCCTTGGATAGACATTCTAATAACTTTACGCTTTTGCTTTCAATGTTATTTCCAGCGAAGAGACGTTTATCTTATCTTCCTCTCCCCCTACTAGCTGCTCTGTCCCCCTCTTTATGTCCTTCACGGCTACTCCCTGCATGAACTTAATCCTTACTACCTCTGCTGTATCCACGGCCCGTGAGATCGCTCTACCTCTCGCTTTGATTAATACCTCATCTCTCAAGCCAGTGTTAAACTGCGTCACTACGGCCAGGACATAACTCATAACTGGCTTATTTCCGATATAAATCACTGGGTTTTTAGACAGTGCCGACCCAAGTAAAAATGATTGCCGGTTTTCAGCTTTTGTGTGGTAACTTATATATAAGAAAAGGCTATAGTAGTAAGTGAGTGGTAACGAGAAATAAGCGACTTTTTTTCATAAAGAAAGCAATTTTTTTCTTTTGTATCACGAACTAAAAAACGAAAAAGAGGTTTGGAAAAGTATGGAATATAGTGGAGAAAGAAGGGGATTTGATTCCCCTATAGAGGTTGGTAAGACCTACGACGTAAAGATAGAGGAAGTAGGTAGAGAAGGCGATGGAATAGCTCGAGTTGAGGGTTTTGTTGTTTTTGTACCCAACACGAAAAAAGAGGATAGTGTGAAAATACGGGTAAATAAGGTATCGAGAAGAGTTGGATTTGCAGATGTAGTTGTGGAATGAAGGTTCATTACGCTTCTGATATAAACATTTCCAAAGCTATAGCGTTCCTATAGCTTTCTCTTTTATTTTTTTGTTGAGCCACGCCACATAGCCACCTATAGATAGAGTACCCCTAAAACACACGATTAAATTTCCAATACTTTGCTGTTGTGCATCAAATGTACGTTCTTACCCACATCATATCCCTCTTCACTCGCGAGTTCAGCATAGGCTGCGAGTTTCTCAATCTCACCGTGACTGGGTATTATGTTTTCCGGCTGCAGCATCCTGATTAAGTCCCGATGGTCCTCTCTCCGAGCGTGACCGCTAACGTGGGCATCCTTATAGATGCGCACGCCGTGCGTACGTAACCTGCGCTCGAGTATTTCGCGGTGCGCTATATTTATTGGTGAGGGTATTGTCTCCGAAGCGAATATAACCTTCGTGTTGTTGGTAAGCGGCAGTGGACTATCAATCGCTAATCTTGATAGAACAGCGTTTGGTTCACCCTGGTTGCCTGTGGCCAGGAAAACGTATTCCCGGCTGGTATCGTTCTCACTCACCTGTGCTAAAAACTTACTGACTTTCGGGTACCGATCAATAAACCGGACAGTATCCGGAAGCGTGATGATCCCGAGTTTCGCCGCGGTCGAGACATAAAACTTGAGTGAGCGACCGAGGAATACGGGTTTTCGTCCCATTTTCTTGGCGAATTCGCAGATACTGTGAATCCGCGCGATATGCGAAGAGAACGAGGCAAGAAAGTACGTTGACTCATCAGGTACCATTAGGTCTTTGAGCAGCTCGCGAGCCACCGACTCAGAGGCAGACTTCCCCCCTTCTTGAACACGCACGCTCTCGCAAATGAGTAGTTTCACACCTTCCTTACCCAGCTTTTTTAGCTTCGAGTAATCCGTTTTTGTATCCAGTATTGGATAGTTGTCGAACTTGAAATCATTCGCATACACTATGCTCCCCTCCGGCGTGCGAACCGCAGCGATTGTCGAATGGGGAATGGAGTGGGTCACGTGGACCAATTCTAAGGCAAAATTGGGTGATATATCGAGTACCTCTCCTGGGTTGAGTGTCACGAGTTCCTGGTTCTTTGTCATGCCCCTGATAAGTTCGATCGTGTATTGCGTACCAATAATTGGGCACTGATACGTGCTCGCGAGTCGATCGACCGCGCCAATGTGATCTAGGTGCCCGTGACTGCAAACTATCGCGACCACATCCTTCTTTGGAATCACGGAGTCATCGGGTATCACACCCATGGCAATGAGTTGCTTCGTAGTGTAGGACTCTTGCCCTTCTTCGCCATCTTGCAGCTTATCGAGACACAACCCCATATCAAAGATCAAAACTTCGTTACCGACCCGCACCGCGGTCATGTTTCGACCAACTTCTTCGTATCCACCAACCGCTATTACTTCCATGTTATTATGTTTACTCTAAGCTTTACTTGAATAAAATACTATAGCAGCAAATGAAATAACTCAGGTGCAAAGCCCTTAACCACATCGGTGCTATCATGCGAACCTCGAAGAACTCAGGCAAAAACCTTTTTAAAAGCCCCCTCGAACCGGTCTAGACCCGTATCCGCCTCCGCCTTTGTTATGACAAGAGGCGGTGAAAAACGTATGGCTGAGTCGCCGCATGGCAGCAGTACGATACCCTCCTTGAACCCTTCAACCACAATCCTGTCCCTGGTATCCGGGTCTATGGACCCATCAGGCTTTACAATCTCGACCCCTATCATCAGACCCAATCCCCGCACATCACCGATAGCAGGATACTTAGATTGCATCTCTCGCAGCCGCAACATTAAATGATCTCCCAGTTGTTTAGCTCGGGCTCCAATATCTTCCCTCTCCATGAAATTCAAAGCAGCAAGTGACGCAGCCGAAGCTAACAGGTTTCCGCCGAAAGTGTTGGAATGGGTGCCTGGCGGCCAGTCCATTATAGAACTACTGGAAAGAGTTGCCCCTAAGGGAAGACCACCTCCCAAAGCCTTTGCCATACATACAATATCAGCCCTTACGCCGAAGTTTTCCATTGCCATGAACGTACCTGTGCGATAGCAGCCTGCCTGCACCTCGTCAGCCACCATCAGAATGCCATTGTCGTCACATATCCGCCTGATCTCATGGTGGAATTCCGCAGGCGGAACAATATAGCCGCCCTCGCCCAGTATAGGTTCCACTACTATGGCGGCAATATCTTTAGGGCTTAATTCTTTCTTAAAAATCAATGTCTCGATCTGCCTAGCACATTCAATACCACAGCCAGGATATTCCAGGTGTAGTGGACACCGGTAGCAATAGCCGTAATGGGCATGTACTGCCCTGATGGTCGGAAAGTGTTCCTTATGCTTGACCGTTGAACACGTCAGGGAAAGTGAACCTAATGTCCTGCCATGAAAGGCACCGTAAAAGCCCAACACAGTCTGTCTGTGCAGTTTCCACATTGCCAGTTTGATGGCGGCCTCAACAGACTCGGTACCGCTGTTACTGAAGAACACGCGGTCATATCCGGTCAACTGCTTGAGTTTTTCCGCAAGTCGGACAGGAGGGTCGGCAAAGAAGTCTGTGAAAGCGCAGTGTGCCATCTTTTCCATCTGAGCAGTTACGGCAGTCGAAACCTCAGGGTTTGAATGGCCGACGTTCATCACTGCGATGCCAGCGACAAAGTCTATGTACGTTTTCCCTTCCACATCTGTAATGGTAGCTCCTCTGGCTCTGTCCATTACCAGCGGATATGGACGCGACATACACGATGACATTATATTACAGTCACGGTAAATGATCTCCTTTGCTCGTGGGCCAGGCGGTTCTATCATGTTTTTTTTCTTCCTAATTAATCTATCTGCGCTTTCTGGAGCTTACCGCTATAATCGAAAAGAATACAGGAATCAGGGAAACCACAGGACCGAATATCTCATCCTGGGCTATGCGCATGTCAGGTCCAACGTCTGTGAAGATGGTGGGTTCAAAGAAATAATCTTGCATAATGATTCATCAATAAGCATAAAGGAGTATAATAACTTTTCGGATTTTTACATGAACGAATATTTGATGGAGCTCTAGTCCGTCCTCTGCCACAAACCTTTCTCTTTAAGCTTTTCAATCACCTCTCTCTTTCGCACAAACTCCACGGTTCTGAGCTCTTTACGCTTAATTTTACCACTAATAGTTTTTGGGAGCTCGTTAACAAATTCAATCTCTCTAGGATACTTATATGGTGCAGTTATCCGTTTGACATGCTGCTGAATATCCGTGATAAGTTTTTCTGATGGTTCGTGTCCCTCCTTTAAGACAACAAAAACCTTAACAATCTCCCCTCTTACGGGGTCAGGGCTTGGAATCATCGCACATTCAAGCACTGCCTCATGCGAATCAACTGCACTTTCAACCTCAAATGGACCGATTCTGTATCCTGAACTTATACATACGTCATCAGCCCTTGAGTCAAACCATATGTATCCCGCCTCATCCATCACTGCGAGGTCTCCAGTTAAATACCAATTGCCAACGAAGCATTCAGCGGTTTTTTCTGGTTTATTATGATATCCTTTGAACAGCATCGGATGATCCTTAACAACAGCAATCATTCCTGTCTCGCCTATTGGCACTCGTTCTCCTGTCTCAGGATCCACAATTGCACCCTCAACCCCTGGTGTAAACCTACCCATCGATCCAGGCTTTATCTCCATTCCCGGTAGATTGCATGCAACAACACAAGTTTCTGTCTGGCCATAACCTTCTCTAACAGATACACCAAGCTTCTCATCGAAGAATCTAATAATGCCGGGTGTGCAGGGCTCTCCAGCAGTTAAAATGACCTTCAAGTCATTCAAATCGTATCTTTTGTCTGCATCATCAACTGTTGCCATAGCCCTGAGTTCCGTTGGCGTCATACATGCCCTGTTTATCCGCCATCTATCAAGCAGCTCAAACCATTTTTCTGGTTCAAATCTGCCGCTGTAATGGAAATTTGTAGCGCCGGCATTTACAATAGTCCCAAATGGCGACCAATACCATTTAACCCATCCTGGTTCTGTTGTTGCCCAGCAGAGCTCGTCTGATTGCGTATCCCACCAATAATATCTATTCAGCCTCTCGAAACAGTACATCAATGAATGGGTGTGTAACACCCCTTTTGGTGCGCCTGTAGTCCCTGAAGTGTAGTTGACGGTTAAGGGATCACTTTTTTTGGTTTTTTCAAGCGTTAGAGTTCTTGATGCCGAATTGACCTCCTGCCGGAAGTCCCGCCATCCCTCTCTCTGACCTGAAAAGAAAAGGGTTTCAATTGAAATTCTATCTTTTATTGCATCTATCTCATCAGCAACCGTTGAATCACTTGTAATTAAAGCCTTGACCCCTGCATCTAAAATCCTATATTCTATATCTGCTCTCCTGAGCATTATTGTACCAGGAACAACAACGCCGCCTAGTGCCCAAATACCGATGCTTACAGTATAAACATCCGTTCCCCTCGGTAGTATTACCAAAACCCGATCACTTTTGTGGATGCCGGAATCTCTCAAGACGTTTCCAAATCTCATGGCACTGTTCCATACTTCCCAGTATCCTGCTTTCTCAACCTTCCCGTCTTGATGCTCAGTAATTGCCATCAACTTTGTTCTATCGTCTGCCCGTCTTCTAATAACATCAACAAAATTGTAGTCTTCAGGAATATCCCATTTGAACTTCTTTCTTTCCTCGTCATAATCAAATGCGGCTATTTCTTTCCCCATTTTTCCTGTATCTCAAAATTATGATTTTAATTCCTCTAAAACCCTATCAGGATAGTCACTGCTTATTATGTCAACACCTAATTCCTTCATCTTCTCTATATCTTCTATCTCATTCACTGTCCATACATTGACTCCAATGTCATTTTTGTGGCATTCCTCTATGACTTCCTCATCTACGAATTTGTGTTTCAGGCAGAGTAATTCTGATTGAGCTGCTTTTACTATCGATACTGTATCCACTGCTCTGCCAACAAAGATAGTTCCGGTTTTTATTTCAGGTTCTATCTCTTTACTCCTCTTCAATACATTGTGCCAAAAAGAAACTATAATGACTTTATTGTTCAACCCTTCTTCCTTTACAATCTTTAATATCCCTTCCAAGGTATCTGGTTCCTTTATCTCAATTGCAATCCTTTGCTTTCCTTTCTTCAATAAATCTACTGCTTCCTCCAGGGATGGAATCTTCTCGCCTTTTCCAGCATCTAGTTTCCTTATCTCCTCAAAGGTAAGGTCCCTTACGTAGCCGTTATCATTTGTTGTTCTGTCCACCTTATCATCATGTATAACTACCAATTTCTTATCCCTGCTCATCCTCACATCCAGTTCGATAAAATCCACACCTAAATTCATTGCTCTCTTAAAAGCCCTCATCGTGTTCTCAGGCTCTATGCCTGCACAGCCTCTGTGACCCAAAACTTTTACCATAAATTTATACTCGTTATGATACCACATATAATGCTGGAGAATAAACCTTTAAATATGTAAAGTCGGTTAACTTAATGCTTGTTCCAGATCTGCGATTATGTCTTCCGGCTCTTCTATACCAACAGAGATCCGCACCAAATCATCGGTTATTCCCGTCTTCAACTTGATCTCTCGGGGTATATTCGCGTGTGTCATAGATGCAGGATGTTGAATTAACGTATCCACGGAACCGAGACTAACGGCTAAGATACACAGTTCAACGCGGTTCAGGAGTTTACGGCCCGCTTCTATGCCGCCCTTAATACCAAAAGAGATCATGCCACCAAAACCGCTCATCTGCTTTTTTGCGAGTTCATGTTGGGGGTGGCTTGGCAATCCAGGGTATCGAACCCACTCGATTTTGGGATGCGCCTCCAGGAACTGAGCCACTTTCATTGCATTGTTAGCGTGTTTCTCCATTCTCAAGTGTAGCGTCTTCAATCCGCGGGTACACAACCAAGCTTCATGCGGGCCCATAGTTGCGCCAGTAGTATTAACGAAAGGCGTCATGCTTTTGATAAATTCCTTTCTACTGACAAGAACGCCACCTAACAGATCGGCGTGACCACCTATGTACTTTGTACTGCTATGAACAACAACGTCCGCACCCAATTTCAACGCTCTCTGAAACCGAGGCGTTGCAAAGGTGTTGTCGACGACGGAAAGAGCACCGATCTCCACGGCTATCTTGCATATCTGTTTGATGTCACTGATGATCAGGGTAGGATTTGCGGGCGTCTCCAAGAAGATCATTTTGGTGTTTTTTCTCAGATTGTCCTTCAGTTTTTCGAGATCGGTGGTATCGACAAAACTGGTCTCTATGCCGAACTTGGGTAGAACAGAAGAGAACAACTCGTGAGTGGAACCGTAAGTAACCTCAGTGGAGATTAGATGATCGCCCTTTTCTAATTGTGAAAGCGCAACAGCGGTTATGGCGGCCATGCCCGATGAGAATGTTTGACCACTTTCTCCGCCTTCGAGCGCAGCGATTTTATTAACAAAAGCGGCGTGTGTAGGTGTGTTTGGCGCTACACGCACATACGTATATCCCTCTTCTTCGCCGGCGAACCTTGCGGCTCCTTGCTCGGCATTGTCATATACAAAGGTGGACGTCTGATATATCGGCGTTGTATGCGCTCCGTACAGTCTGTCTGTCCCTTCTCCCGCATGAACACAGAGCGTGCCAAACTTCTTCTCCTTTTTCATCTCTATCGACCACCTCTCAAACTCATTGTTTCCGGATAATACATTAAAATTTTACCGGGCGTACATTTAAATTACTTTTGATATTTTTATGTACGTTCCTTCTATATATAAATTGAAGTTAAAAGAAGGTGGCATTAATTATGGAAAAAGTGAAATTTTATCTAGTAAAAGGGTATATAGACTTTCAAAAGAATGCAACTGCAGACATAGAACGTTTCTGGGCGAAAGAAGCGACAAAACTAGAATGGTTTAAACCCTGGGAAAAAGTACTCGAATGGGAAGAGCCATTTGCAAAATGGTTCGTTGGTGGTAGGCTCAATGCATCTTACCTATGCGCAGATAGACATTTATATTCCTGGCATAAGAATAAAGTGGCTTTATATTGGGAAGATGAAGCGGGAAATACAAAAGCTTTCAGTTATTTTCAACTCTATCGAGAAGTGAACCGGTTTGCATCCATGCTGGAGAATCTTGGCGTGAAAAAGGGTGATCGGGTAGTATTATACTTGCCTATGATTCCTGAACTCACGATCGCCATGCTCGCAACAGCAAGAATAGGTGCTATCCATACCGTTGTATTTTCAGGGTTCAGTAGCCAGGCACTGGCAGATAGAATCAATGACACATCGGCAGAGGTGTTGATATGCGCGGACGTTGGAAGAAGAAGGGGGAAATACATACCGCTTAAAACGATCGTTGACGAGGCCATGAAGACTACTCCGACCATAGAGAATGTAGTTGTGATAAAACGGACGGAAGAAGATATAAATATGGTGGCGGGTAGAGACCACCTATACCAGGATTTAATAAAAGATGCCGATGAGTATGTAGAACCAAAGCAATTGGACTCTACCCATCCATTGTATATTCTCTACACGTCTGGAACCACGGGGAAGCCTAAAGGAGTCGTCCACTCAACAGGCGGATATTTGGCCTACATCTATGCCACCTACAAATGGGTCTTTGACATATCTGATGAGTCGGTCTATTGGTGCACGGCAGATGTAGGCTGGGTGACAGGACATACATCAATAGTTTATGCGCCTTTACTTCATGGTGCAACAGTACTCATGTATGAAGGAGCACCTGATTTTCCGAATCCTGATAGATGGTGGGAGATTATCGAGAAATATGGCGTCACAATCTTTTATACCTCTCCAACTGCAATCCGGATGTTTATGCGTTATGGAGAAGAGCGAATAAAAAAATATGATTTGAGCAGTTTAAAAATCCTCGGCTCGGTCGGTGAGGTTATCAATCCTGAAGTATGGGTATGGTATTACAAGAATATAGGGGACGAGAGATGTCCGATAGTAGATACCTGGTGGCAGACAGAGACAGGGGGGATAATGATTTCTCCCGTACCTGGTATAGAGCTCGTACCTCTTAAACCGGGTTCTGCAACTCTGCCTTTACCTGGTATAGACGCAGAGGTAGTAGATGAGGAAGGCAATCTAGTAGACCGGGGTATAAAAGGCCATTTGGTAATACGAAAACCCTGGCCTGGTATGTTGATGGGGCTTTACAAAGACCCAAAAAGGTACAAAGAGGTCTACTGGTCTAAATTTAAAGGTATGTTTTATACCGGCGATTATGCGATAAAGGACGAAGATGGCTACTTCTGGTTGCTTGGAAGGACAGATGAAGTGCTAAAAGTAGCCGGGCATCGATTGGGTACCGCAGAGGTAGAAGGTGCTGTTGTGGCGACACCATTTGTTGCTGAGGCTGCTGTCATTGGCACGCCAGACCCTATAAAGGGAGAGAATATCATCGTCTTTGCGATATTAAAGGAAGGATATAAACCATCAGAGAATCTGAAACAAGAAATAATCAAGGAGATTCGTAAGCAAATAGGACCTATTGCTACGCCACAGGAGATTTACTTCGTGGAAAAACTGCCCAAGACAAGGTCTGGTAAGATAATGAGACGTGTTTTAAAAACTATTATAATGGATAAGCCTATTGGAGACCTTAGCACTTTGGAGGATGAAGCTTCGGTAGATGAAGTAAAGGCAGTTTACGAAGAGTTCAAACAGATGGTGAAGGGGGTATAGGGGTATTTTGGTTAAAGAAAGGAGGGAACATCTAGCCATCCCAACTCTCTTGCTATTAGTACGGCATAGATGTCCCGGAGGCTTATGAGTACTATTTCATCCGTGAAACGGACCTGCCGGACTATGTATCTGTTGGCGCGACGTCCGTTAATGGGGTGGTGAGAACCAGCAACGAGATCGAGTATAACCTTAATAAGCACCCATTGAAGGATCAGACGCTGACCGGCAACAAGTTCTGGGACCTACGAGAGACAGAACCACTACCGGCTCCAAAGGGGCCGGACTTAGCGATTTTATCCGCGGAGAACTGGGCGTTTGAAGATGATGGACGGGTACTGCAACTCCTCGTGAAAATCGCGAATCACGGTGACACCAGAGCCAATCAGACAAGAGTTTATGTAGGGGATCCACAGCACGACTGGCCAGGTCGAGAAAGCGTGGTTCCTACTTTCAATCCCGAAGAGACGGGAACGATAGAAATACGACTTGACATTCCAGAGGAACAGAGGGGAACGACACACGTGTTTATGCTTGAACTCGATCCCGAGGACATGATCCAAGAGATAGATGAAAGGAACAATGTGGGGTGGACGCCCGGCATATTTATCCCCCCGCTCGAAGTGTCTCCAACACCGACTGAGCCAACATCATCCCCTACTGCTACACCTGTGCTCCCGGAGCCAGATCCGGTACCGCTTATCTTGATCGTGGTTACGATTGCCTCATTAGCTTGCATAACCCTCATCATCCGTCACCATACCATTACCCAGCACCACAAGAAATGGCAGATGGAGGCGAAGGAAGAAGAGCCACCGGAGCACTGTCAGTATTGCACCCACCACTGCCGTAAGATCGAACTTGAACTTGAACCGGCTATGCGCAAGATTACATACCTCTACCTCGGCGCCTACGACCCTGTTCATGGCGAGCAAATCAAAGAGGGGCAGGTAACGGGAGAGATTGTTGAAGGTCTAAACAAGGTAGTCTCGGCTCGTCACAGGCGTGAGAACGCAGAGAAACTGCAGGAGCAGGTGACACTTCTGGCCCACGCGCTGTTGCAACAAATTATAGGATCGCTGCGCGACGAACTAGCACCCCGCGACATAACCATCACCGGACATCTGGGAGGTGGCAAGGTCACCTGCCAGTTCATTCTCTATCACTGCAAACGTAGCGGCACTATGAATATTTGGGAAGAAGAGGCAAAGTGGAAAGCAACGATTGCTGACGAACGTGATGAACCCGTGGGCACCTTGCATAGCATTGACCCTGTAGAATCAGGGATTTCAGAACGACTGACACCTGTGCTGACCCGACTGCTGATGCAGTTCATTGAGAAAGTTTGAGCGCACGATATTCGTTAACGCAACAGCTACTTGTACTGTCCACAAGCATGTTACAGTAACTTTTATATAGCATTCCTATCAGATAAAAAAGTAAACGTAGGAGAGTTAAGCGATGCTAATATCTATGCGATATATACGGGACCTTGTGGCGATTAAAGCATATAAAAAATAGGGTGCTCTCGTAGAGTTAGCGAAGAAAGTGGGTGATAGGGGGATTTATCTACAGAATGTTATTCCGCTCATCCCGCAGTATAAATTCGCCCATATCACACCGCCGACATTGCCGTGCTGATACTATCGGCTGACTGGGAATGCCCGAATATATTTTATTTATCTTTAGCCTTTAACCCTCATAATTACCTCATTCCCCTTCCACCGCTTCTTTCACTCGGTCCACTAAAATATCCACTATCCGCTCGTCCACTCCTATTGGCTTCGCGTAAGTTAGTTTCACATCACGTCCTACCTCTGCCCATTCCCCCTCGAAGGCTATCTTCAGCGTCTCTGGGATGTCCTCCGTGGTATGTGCACCATCAGCCAAAAAAACAGGCAGAGCCACTATATTCTTCTTCCCCTCCTTAGCCAGCGTTCTTAACATGTCTTCTATACTCGGCGAGTTCAATTGCATAAATGCTACTTTCACATCTTTAAATGTCCCTCGCATCTCCATTCGCTCCCTCAGCCCCTCTAACACTTCTTTGTTATACGGCAATTTGCTCCCATGTCCTATCAAAACGACAGTGGTCTCTACTCCATTTCCATCTTTATCTTCCGCTTCAGCCATTTTCTTTACCTCTTTTGTTCTTCTATTTATCAAACTTTCTGCCATTAAATCAATTCCGTACACATTAAATATCTTTCGATTTTTTTCGTGGCAATCTCTACACAAAAAAGTTATCGAACGAAAAAAAAAGAGAAGGGTGGATGGTAGCAGACAGACGCTAATTATAAAGCTATGATTTTGTCCGCAGTAAGTGCCGCTTCCACAGCATCCGGAATTTTCACGGGCATTATAAAATCTTCGATATTTGTTGTGTCGTCTACTGAGGTAGCGAATTCACTAACAACGTGGAATGTCGCACACGAGCCAATTTTCACGCCCAGAGAGTCCTTTACAAACCTCGCCATCTGTTCCAGGTCGTCTGGCAGGTCCTTGGGATTTAAATCCTCAAACTGTCCAGCAATGAGTTCCTTCACTTCCGTAGGGAACGCCAATTTCGCCAGATTCCCTTTCTTCGCTACTTCTACTCCCTGTGGTCCGTAATACACCATAACGTCAGGGATATTATGGATTTTCTTCGCCGTAAATGCAACAACATAGCTCGCATACTGGCTGAAAGGTCTGTCCATGCCCGAATTCACAAATATGAGCAGTTTTTCTATCTCCTTTATTTTCATTTTTTCTCTTTTTTACCTCCCTGTATTTCATAAACGCAAGGATGTATAAATAATTTTCTCTCGCTATCATCAATCCTTGAAATAATTTCGGTGTGGCGTATTATAATTCAGTGCCACCCGTTCCACGGATGTCAGGAACATGATCACATTATTGCATTTCCGCCAAGTGCAGCAACTATTAGACTCATGCACTCACCTATTCTAAGAACACATCTATTACCTCTTCCAAATTTGCATTTCCAATCTCCATAATACCGTACCGCACCCTTGTTGCAGGTTTATTGATATTAATAACCTGACATTACGAGTTTTATAGGCTGCCATAGCTCGTATCTATAATCGTTAAAAATATCAAATTATATTAATGCCTCTTCTACTGCTTCCCTAATCAAGTAACCCGCTTTATGCAAGACGGTATCTCCAAGTTCTCTATCTCGTTCCATGCTCGCAGTGCAGGGATAGGAATGATGAGATTCGCTGATTCGGTCGTAAAGTTCTCGTTTGTTATCTACTTCTACGCCTTCTAACTGCTTTGCCACGAACCATGTACTCCCGCAAGGGGCACTTCTCAACACCTCTACATGAGTAATACGCCCTTTTCTATCCACTTCTACCCTCACTTCGGGTCTGCCAATCCCGAACTCGGCTATAAACCTTCGAATTACGGGCTTGTCGTCCTCTGGCTTTAAATGCAAATCACAAAACGGCTTGGGAAGGACAATCTCAATCTCTTCTCTGTCGCATATCTCTTCAATCTGCGGTCTTGCAATTATAGCAGCACTCTCTTGTGGTACAATCACAGCCTTTATTCCGGAATCCTTTAAAATAGGCATGAGTTCCAGCAGAAGGTCATTGTGTATCTCCGATACAATCGCTATGTCCGCATTTGGAATATCATTCGGTAAATAGTCACCCGCGGAATCCTCTATGAATACCGGAAGCAGAGCAGTGTCTACAAGCTTAAAAAAGCCCTCTATACTGTCTGCAAATCCGTATTTAGCGTCTTTACAGTGCGTGCATGCATCTGCACAGGATATGCAGAATGTTGAATAGTTTATGAGGTTTCCAATGACTCGTTCACCGAACTCGCCGCTGTATATTACTATCAAGTCCATTTTTTTCAGCGGTCTTAGTCTTAGACGCGGATTTTGGTGGATGGTGTGCTTTTTCGTTTATTTTGAGAACATACACCCTTGGATATCTTTTCCCAGTCTCCCAATAGCATCTGCGCGGCACTGCCGGCAGTGTGTCATCTGCATCACATATTCTCCACATTTCTCTTGCATCTCCTTCTTCTCACGCGGTGTTGGTGGTGTGATATGTGCGAACTTATATTGTGGGATGAGGGGCATGATATTCTGCAGATAAACACCCATTCCCCCTACCTTCTTCGCTATCTCTATGATGTGCGTATCATTCACCGTGGGAATAAAAACAGTGTTCACTTTTACCACTATCTTCCTTTTTACCGCTTCTTCTATTCCTTTTAACTGATTCCTGAGCAATATCTCAGCCGCTTCTCGCCCTATGTATCTTTTACCCTCGTAATTGACAAAAGAATAGATGTTCTTGCCGATGTCTGGGTCTACGGCGTTCAGCGTAACGGTCACGTTGCCGATTCCCAGCTCTTCAAGTTCGTCAATTCTGTCTGGCAGGAGCAACCCGTTCGTACTCATGCACCTTATGATATGTGGGAACTCAGCCTTTACGAGCCTGAATGTTTCAAACGTCTCTTCGTTGAACAGCGGCTCGCCTGGTCCTGCAATGGCAACAACTTTGATGTAATGCACCTGTTCAAGCACTTCCTTTACCCGTTCTAACGATTCCTGTGGTGTTAGCACCTTGCTCGTCACGCCTGGTCGAGACTCATTCACACAATCATATTTGCGCAGGCAGTAATTACACTGGATGTTACACTTCGGCGCTACCGCGAGATGGATTCTACCAAATAAATGGGCAGCGTTCTTACTGAAACAAGGGTGTTCCTGGACTCTCCTCAGTTGCGTGGGGTCCCATGGTATTTCCTTGCCTTCTACTTTGGCTGTGGGTAGTGTACACGCCTCTTCACTCTCTGCAAGCGGCTCTACCATTCCAGTTGTTTTTGCTATGGTTTCGCTCATGTTTTTCCTTCTCCAGAAATCTGTGATTATAATACCTCTTTTTTAAATTCCTCAAACCCGATTTCTTTAATATACCGACCCAATCGCTTTTTGGTATCGCAGTTCTTGTAGTAACTGATAATTTTATCCGCGAGTTCCATAGCATCGTCATCGTTCAAATTCGCCATTAGAACCTCTGCAATCGCAGGTGCTGCACCTGCAGAACCACCGACTACCACTTTCCAGCCCTTTGGCATACCGATAAAGCCCAGATCCTTTATCCACGATTCCGCGCAGCTATTGGTACAGCCGGAGACGCCGATTTTGAACTTTGAGGGTAGTTCCATTCCGTGATACTTCCTGTCAAATTCCATACCTAATTTCACCGAATCTTGCTTCCCCCTCTTACAGAACGTTGTTCCCGGACAGATTTTTACGCTTCTGACACATAACCCGATAGCAGCACCCGGCGGCATATCGAGGTCGTGCCAGGCAGCATCTATATCGCTCTCCGCTAAACCCACAATGGCTATTCGTTGCGCGGAGGTCAATTTTAACGCCTTTGCACTGTATTTCTCCGCGACATCTGCTATTTTCCTTAGCGTACAGGGTTCGCAAATTCCACCCGGCATCTGCGGCGCAATTGCATATGTTTCATAATCCCGTTGAACAATTGCACCTTTACCCAACAGATCATTCTTCTTTTCTTCTACCATTTTTATTTCTCATCTCTTTTTTGTGTTCGCTATTGCATTTTATTTTATTTTGTTTTATTTCACATTATTCCATGAGTATACCCAGCTCCTTATGCTTATTCACGATTTCATCTGCTAACCGATCCAATGCTTTGAACACCTCTTCGCTTGGTACTCCTTTAGCAACAACAGGATCTAGCAGTTCTACCTTTAAGTTGGGTATCATATCCGAAATTTGTTCTACCATCCTGCTGCCCCAACCGTAAGACCCGATGATAGATGCGAATCTCAGTTTTGGTCTTAAAGCGTTTGCGAGATAAGCAGCATAAGCGACTTTCGGATGCGGGCCGACCAGAACGGTTGGAGACCCGATCACAACAGTAGCTGCATCTACCAACGCCATCGCTAATTTACCTATATCTGGTTCTGACAGATTAAACTGCTTTACTGTTATGCCCCGTTCAATCAAAGCCTCTGCGAAGTAATCCACCATTTTCCTCGTGCTGCCGTGCATTGAGATATAAGGTATGATTACCTCATTCTTCACATCGTCAGAAGCCCAATCCCTGTAAGCATTGAGTATGAAGTCTGGCTTATTATGAACCGGCCCATGACTCGGTGCTATTATATTTAGCTCCAGATCCTTTATCCTGTGTAGATTCGTCCTAATAGCAATCCTAAAAGGCATCATAATCTCTGCATAGTATCGCTTGGCTGCCTCATAGACTGTTGCCTCATCGGTTACAAACAGGTCGCTGGTTGCAAGATGCGAGCCGAGGAAATCGCAAGTAAAGAGTATTTTGTCTTCTCTTAGATACGTCAGCATCGTCTCGGGCCAGTGAACCCAAGATGCATGAATGAACTCCAGTGTTTTGTCGCCCAGAGATATAACCTCTCTATCCTCCACGGTTAGGATTTTATCCTGGTGTATCAAAAGCAAATCCATAAGCATATCTTTGCATTTCGGTGTGCAGAGAACCCTAGCGTGGGGATATAACGCGAGTATTGCAGCTAACGACCCTGAATGGTCCTGCTCGGCGTGATTGGCTATGACATAATCTATATCTTTAATTCCAAGGTCTTCAAGATTTCTTACTAGCACATCCGTCATGGTCGGGTCCACAGTATCAATCAACGCAGTTTTTTCGCTTCCTTTTATCAAGTAAGAGTTATAGCTTGTGCCATCGGGTAGCGGGATTAGTTCGTCAAATAACCTTCTATCCCAGTCAACTGCCCCCACCGAATAAATATGCGGTTTCAGTACTCTTCTAAGACTCATTTTACTCCACCTTTTCAAATGCCTCTTTACCTACACCACAGGCGGGACAGACCCAATCCTCTGGTAAATCTTCAAATGTCGTTCCCTCTTCCACTTCGTCATATATATATTCACATACAGTACATTTCCATTTTGCCATTTTTCATCTACCTCTTTTTTATTTTAGCCTATCTGCAATCTTCTTACCGAACTCGCGGCATTCTTTCAGCCCTTTTTCGGTTGGTCCGCGTTTTATTCTCAGTCCCGGCTCTATCACGTCCATCCCGGCGAGATTCTTCATCGTTTCTGTCAATATCTCAATGGATTCGCCACTCCAGCCGTAGGACCCGAATGCCGCACCAACCTTGCCTTTCAAGTCTGCTTTATCCATCACGAAAAGAAACGTCTTCATCGCTGCTATCAAGTTACGAACATACGTTGGAGAACCGAGAACTACGGCATCCACGTCTTTTAGGTCATCTTCATTTGCACGTGCTGCCTTTTTCCGTTCGACTTCAACTCCCGCTTCTTTCAAGCCCGTTTCTATTGCTTTTGCCATCATTTCCGTATTGCCCGAACGTGTTTCATATATTATTATTGCTTTTACCATTTTTTGATAACATCTCCTAACTTCTTACCTACTTCTTACCGCCGACCCAGTAGATTTTAGGGTGTATCTCTATCATTCTATTCTATTCTAATCCTCCTTCTTGAATGCGCCTTTGTCTGCACCACAGACAGGACATACCCAATCATCAGGTAAATCGTTAAATGCCGTCCCGGCTTCTTCTTCGTCGTAGATATAGCCACAGACGGTACATATCCATTTTGCCATTTTTCATCTACCTCCCTTCTGTTATACTTTCCTTCTCATATTTCAAATTTACGGCAGAGAACGTGGAGTTGTCAGGTCATCTTAGCCGCAATCTTCTTCCCGAACTCCTTGCACTCCTTTTCTCCTGTAACTACTTCCGTGCCTTTCATCTTCAGCCCAAGTTCTATCACGTCCATCTCGAAGATATGCTTCATCGTATCGCTCATCATCTCAACTGATTCACCACTCCAGCCATAAGCACCAAATGCCGCTCCGACTTTTCCTTTCAAGTCCACTTTCTTCATCTTGAAAAGGAATGTCTTCATCGTGCCAATCATGTCATGATGAAATGTCGGGCAACCAAGAACCACAACATCCATGTCTTTGAGGTCTTCCACCTCTGTACTCAAAACCTTTTTCAATTCAACATCAACTCCAGCCTCTTTCAGGCCTGCTACTATTGCTTTTGCCATCGTTTCCGTATATCCATAGGTGGTTTCATAAATTACGATTGCTTTTGCCATTTTGTGCTCACCGCCTTTTAGAATACTATCACTTCGTATCCCGCTTCCATGTATCTGGACAAGCTTGGGTGTCCTGACATCTCACCGCATATCGGTAGCTCTTGCTCCTCTGCACTCTTTAACGCACCTGTCTGAGTAGAGCATGTTTTGCAGACGCAATCAATTATCCCCGCTTTTTTGACTTCTGCATACAGATTTGCAAACGGTTTTTTAGGATCTGCGAGTTCTTCCACCTTCTTCGTGGCCGAGCCCTCTATTATCAATTTCACATCGTATTCCTTATTCTTCAGATCTAAGGTATTCAAGAGCGTATGTGCAAAACACATTGGTTCTCCGTTGAACGCAAAGATAGCTACCTTCTTGTTCATCTTTTTACGCACCCCCCGCTTCCGCAGTCGTAGGAGGCGTAAATACCCGCATCGCCAGCTCTTTGTCCACCATGAGCAAGCCATTACCGTCTTCTCCAACGAGCTTCAACATGGCAATGATTTCATTGTCGTTACCTTCCTCTTCTATCTGTTCCGTAACGTACCATTGCAAGAAAATGTTCGTAGCGTGGTCCTTCTCTGCGATAGCGAGGTCCACGAGCTCGTTGATGCTCCTCGTAATGAACTGCTCGTGCTCCAGAGTCTTCTCAAACATATCCAGAGGCGACTCAAATTCTGTCGCGGGTTGTTCAATAGCCATGAGCGTCACCTGGCCACCCTGGTCATTGATGTAGTCGTAGATTTTCATCGCGTGCACCATCTCCTCCTGGTACTGAACCATGAACCAGTTGGCAAATCCTTTCAATCCGGTGTACGAGCTGTATGCGGACATTGCCATATACAGATACGCAGAATACATTTCCTTGTTGAGCTGACCATTCAGCGCTTCCTGCATCTTTTCGCTTAGCATATTATCGCACCTCTTACTGCTTTTTGTGGCAGAACCACCAATCATAGCATTCGTATTGCTTGACCCGTTCCTTCGCGGTTTGCTCATCAGATGCAGGAGGAATTATAACTCTGTCGCCGATCAACTCGTTGTTTGGCCAATTTGCAGGTATCGCAACGCCGTGTTCATCGTTCGTTTTAAGCCCACGTACCATTCTCAAGATTTCATCCATGTTCCTACCGAGTTCCTGTGGATAATAAATCATAGCTCTCATTATTCCATGCGGGTCAACGGCAAATACAGCCCTAACCGTATTCGTGCCCTTGTTGGGATGGATGAGTCCCAGCATCTTGGCAACTCGACCGGTGTCGTCCGCGATGATTGGAAACTTTATCTCCTCATCCAGATTCTCCTTTATCCATTCCACCCATTTTATGTGACTGAATACCTGGTCAATGCTCAATCCGATAAGTTTGCAGTCGAGTTCCTTAAACGCCTCAAATCGTCTTTGAAACGCCA
>JAYEJE010000290.1:0-4494 GCA_034660415.1 Methanobacteriota archaeon
AACATCGCATAAGAATGGATTTTTAGCACACATTTGATGATGTGTAGGTGGCACATCTAATTCTGTTCAGGTTTCCACCTTACACAACGACGATTTCAGCCCGGTAGATCCAGTAATAGGGTCGCAAGCTTTATGGTCCGTTAAGACGTTGCAATTGCACTCCTCAAATCCATGATAGAGATGAACAACTCGCGGATCAATGCGATCTGTTATATGAGCCGAACACTCGATCCTGCCTCTTGGCGATTCAACCCCTACAACGTCACCATCTTCGATCTCGAGTTTTGCTGCTCTCTCTGGATTGATTTCCAGTAGATTCTTTGGGAATTGCTCGTACAGCACGGGAATGTTACGCATCATGGAGTGAGTGTACATTTCCAATTTCGACCCGGTCATAAGTATGAGTGGGTATTGCGTGGCTATCTCAGGTCGTGAGACAGGGCTTTCTGCCGGCTCCCTGTACACTGGCAGTGGATCGTAACCCAGGTCTTCCAAACGCTTTGAATAGAGCTCTACTTTCTTCGATGGCGTGAAGAACCCTCCCATGAACCCTTCATATTTGCGGTACATCTCGGGATAGTCCTTAAATTTCGTCATTTTGAGTATGCTCCGCAAGATCCCGCCAAAAAATCCGCTGAATTTTTTGTACATTAGAGGAGGAAGAGTGATGGATATTCCTTCCGGATGAGCTCTCAGCTTCTCACAGGTGATGCCAAGCGGCTCTAACTCGTAGTCAATGGCTTCTTCCCTCGTCTTCCAAGGGAAGTATTCGGCGTAACCTAACTTTTTACCTAGTTCACAAATTATCTGCCAGTCTGACCATGATTCGTATAAAGGTTCAACGACTTTTGGACTGAGTACGATTCGTGAGCGGGCATTCCAGCTATGATCAGCATGGGTGCTGTATGTCGCATACCGAGTCTTTTCAAGGAAGGTGCAGGCTGGAAGCACGATGTCAGCAAGCTCGGCGGTTGGCGTCATGAATATGTCGGTGACTGCGAGAAAGTCGAGCTTTCTCAATGCCTCTTCAACGACATTCGAGTTTGCAGAGGTTAATACAGGATTTGCAGCCATAACAAACATCCCTTTAATGGGATAAGGTTTGCTATGGATTATAGCATCCCATAAAGCAGGTGTGGCTGCAGTGGGAAACATATGTAAAATCTTAGAGATGAGGCATTTGTCCACTCCTATCTTCTTTCCCAGGGCTTCGGGCGGTAACTTTTCACTAAGGCTTACGTCATTTTGTCCCATCATCACAGGTAACGCGATGATGTTTCCGCCCGCAACGTCCAGATTACCGGTTATAGTCATCAGAATGTTGATGGCGCGGATGGCACAGGATGCGTTGGTATGCTGGTCCAGGGCATTTCTGGGACTGATGCATGCTGGTTTTGTAGTGGCATATATCCGGGCAATCTCTCTGATGGTATCAGCAGATACCCATGTTATCTCCTCTACTTCTTCCGGTGGATAATCCTTCACAAATTTCTTTAACTCCTCGAATCCGATCGTCCATTTATCGATAAATTTTCTATCATATAACTCTTCGTTTATTATCACATTCAGCATGCCGAGAGCCAGTGCACCATCAGTTCCAGGCCTTAATTGGGCATGGAGGTCGGCTTCCTCGGCGTACGCTGTGACTCTTGGGTCGATAACAATGAGCTTTGCTCCTCGTTCTATAGCCTCTTTGATTGCTATTGACTGGGGCTTGTTTGTGACATTGGGATTCCCACCCCAGATGAGGATAAGGCTTGTATGTGCCACATCCGGCGGCACGACTGCGCCAAAATCAAAAATGAACTGCATAAATATCCTCGGTACATGGCAGACAAGGTTTGGAGTTGATATATTGGGTGTCCCTATAAGGTTTGCAAGTCTGCTCAGATAAGAACTGACATCGCCACTGTGATAATGGCCGTAATGGAAGTCTATTGCTTCAGCACCATATTCTTTCTTGATCGCACCCAACCTGTCGGCGATGGTAGTTAAGGCTTCATCCCAGGAAATCCTCTTCCACTCGCCTCCACCCTTTTCTCCTACTCGCTTCATGGGGTACTGGAGTCTATCCGGTGCATAAAGCACACTTTTCATATGTTTTCCCCTCAGGGTAAGCTCGCCCCTACCTTCAGGGTCCAGGGGATCACCACGAATATCAATAACCTTCCCTTCTTCGGCATTCACACTCATTAAACATTGTGAATGACCGTCCACATCGCTGACTATTATTACACCCCTTTCTATTTCTTCTGCCAATGCTGTCTCGATCATATCAAATTGTTTGGTCGGAGTAAACACTCCGGCATCATTCTCCCTACCTGCCATATACCGGCCTATTGTAGTCCTGCCTATTACTGCAGTTGCCCCTATGGCAGCCGCCGCTTTAACAAAATCCCGTCTCGTAATTCTTCTCATGGTACATCACCTTTTAACTTTGACCTTTTACATTTCAATTTTTCCCCTTTGTAGAGGCCGTCAAACATATTACTTAGCAACTAACAGAATCCATAAAAAGTTTTTGATTTACTATTCAACTACCCACCGCATTCTTTTTGCGAGCAGCTTACAACCCCCCCGCAAACCAATTGATTTTTCTTGCGTCCAAGAACATACGTTGAGTCCCAATATCTGTGGCAACCGGCTTCTCCGCGAGAATATTCAATTCTCTCCTGCCCTTATCTGTCAATCTGAGTTTACCTTGCACCGATTCCACCAGACAGTCTCTTTCCAGTTTGGCATAAATAGCTCCATAGTCCTTGTCCTCTAGCCCTATTGGGAACCTTCTCCCAAAACCGTTTTTAACACGCTCAAGATTCTCTTCTTTCGTCATCTCTTGCAGGTTTAAGAACCAGAGACTTACAAACGCTCCACGGATAGGTAAAACCTTGAGATGCCCTTCAAGAAATTTTGAGAACTTTTCCAATTTGGGGTCCCCGCCTTGCATCACCTTCTTTGATTCAGATATAAGTTCATAACCACCGAACAATATGAACATGGAAACTACTGCGCCAGCAAAGGCATCAAGCACAAAGAAGCCCATGGTTGCACCAAGAAGACCGATTAAAACGGCTACTGAGGACCAGATATCTGTTTTCGTGTGATAGGCATCAGCTATTAACGATATGCTTCTCGTCCGCCCACCCACATAGAACTTATAGTATGAGAAAAAACCATTGACTGCGATATTGATCACTATGGTAACCAAAGCTATAACCTGGAAATGTATCTCAGCAGCCTCAAAAATCTTTGTCAGTGATTCAAAGGCAATAAAGGCACCGATGCCGCAGAGGATTATTCCGCCGATAAGAGCGGCTTGTGCTTCCTTATTGACCTTTATGCCAATCCATGTGATTGCCGAGGCAACTATGTCAATTGCAGTATGAACCGCATCCGCAATAAGGCCGATACTGCCGGAAAGGAAACCGACAATAAATTCGAGGGCTGACAGCCCGACATTCCCCCACAAGGAATATCCGGCGCATGCATCTTTAGAAAGACGCTTCGCATAGTATTGTTCGATTTCTCTTTCCTTTTTACCTAAAGCGTCTAAACCTCTTTCAGTTATTTCGTATTTATCTGAGGTTAATTGTTTCTTTGGTAAAGCTTTCTTTTTTAAAGAAAGGTTTTGTATCAAACCTTCATCTACCAGACGGCCCAAATTAATATCTATGAGTTCATTATTTACCAGCCAGTAGCCCATATACATATCGCTGAGTTTGTCTATGAGTTCTTGTCTCGTTCTACTGTTTAATCGCAGCAAGCGTAATATGTGCCACTTGAGATTCTTTTTAACTTGAGAGTCCTTGATTTGCAATTGTTTTTTTGACATCTTAGCTATCTCCTTTCTCTACCGGGGTACATTTTAAATTGTTTAATCCTTCAAGTAACACTTTGTTCAACATGTTCACGATTTCTTTGTAAATAAGAAAATCCTCGCCTGTCTTCCAGAATAAATAAATCCTCCTCTTTCTACCTCCTCAATTAATTTCTTCTTTGACCCCCTGTTTTTTTCAAATGAAAGTACACCCCCATGTTTTAAAATACGATGTATCTCAGATATTACATCATCCAGTCCCCCAGCAACGTGAAGAAGCCCAAAAATGAAGGCAAGGTCAATGCTTTGGTCTGGTAGCCCAGTATTAGATGCATTTGTAAGAATAGGCTTAATATTCTTTATTTTCTCCCGCTCGATTTTCTCTTTAACTCTTTCTATTGCAAGCGGATGCACATCCACAGCGTAAATAAAGCCTTCATTTCCCACCATTTTTGCCGCGGGAATCGTAAAGAATCCCGGACCACATCCAACCTCCAGTACTTTTTGCCCCTGCTTCAGTCCGGCTGCTTTCAGAAGCCTCTGCGGATTTCTAAAATACTGGAGAAGTGGATTGTCATGCATTAAGGATATTATCCTGAAAGCAAACTTCGAGTGATGATATTTTTCTTCAATTTTATTGTTCATATTCTTTGCCTCCTTTCATTTATGTGTATCGC
>JAYEJE010000291.1:0-4487 GCA_034660415.1 Methanobacteriota archaeon
TAACAGAACCAATTCAGTTTTGTCTTCTCATGCTCTGCGGAATAGAAGGAAGTCGGTTTGATCAGGCTATCCCCAAATATGTCTTCTTTCATTTAATCACCTCTCTAGCTAAAAAGAAAGGGCAAAACCATATTTAAATTTATGTTTTTTTACGGGCTAAAGAGGCAGTCCCCAAAAATACTTCGGGATCAATAATATACTTCAGAACCAATATAGTTAAAAGCGTCCAGTTTCTTCTCCCGACCCAACCAGATGGTAAGGCTCTTATTTAGACCAAAATCTTCTCTTTAAGAAAGAGAATGAGGGAAAGGGGGCTGCTATGCTGAAGGCAATTTTTGAGGATCAATTTGAAGATGTTCTTACAGCAGCGAAAGAAAGCGAACTTCAGTGTTTACAAGGTAAGCGGTGGGATGGGAATGCAGTACTGATTGTTGTAGATGCCGCACTGGATTCGGTTGGATTACACTACTTCAATATAGTTGTGCCACGGGTTAAGCGCTTTTACAACGATTACGTGGAGACAAGCGAGATAAGCTCTTTTAATGATTTTTCAACGCGTTCTACAGAAGATGCGCGGTTGAGAGGGATAATGAATAACAAGCGTGTTTGGCAGGTAGCAATAGGTATATGTCGCGTTTTAAGTAGCATTAAAGTAAGTAAGGGTTTGGATACTGATTTTGATGTGGTGCGGTACTGGGCGGAGCATGCAATGGTTAAGGATTGGAGAAATGATGAAATAGGAAAGATTAACGGTGTCGGACTGATAACATTTCAGTATCTGCGAATGCAAGCCGGTATAGATACAAGCGTGCCGGACAAAATAATAAAGCGGGTGCTGGAACGAGAGTTAGGAGTCCATGCGAATAATGATTTACTGTTCATCGACGAGATGGCGCAGTTATCAAAAGAGATAGGCTATTCACAAATAATGATCTGCTGGGCTATTTGGTTCCGGGAATCGAAGATAAAAAACCCCTGAAAAAATTTCTTGTGCTAATCTTGTGGAATCTCGTGGTTTTTAAAATCTGCTATACAAATACTTCTTTTTAATTATGTATTATATTTATTATCTGTGTTGAGCCATGAAAGAATACGAAGTCGAATGCATAAGATGCGGTGCACATTACAGTAAGGAAGACGTAGTATACACGTGCAGGAAATGCGATGGGCTGCTGAATATAAAATACGACTATTCGAAGATAGACCCGAAACAAGTGGTGAACGCGAAGGGAGAAGGCGTATGGAAATATCGTACGTTACTGCCTTTTAGTAACGAGACAAAAGAGATAACAATAAACGAAGGGAACACGCCTTTGTATAGATGCGACCGACTCGCTAAATCGATTGGCATCAGCGATTTATGGGTGAAGCATGAAGGTCTGAACCCATCAGGGTCGTTCAAAGACCGTGGGATGACCGTAGGTGTAACGAAAGCGGTAGAGTTGGGTGTAAGAGGTGTAGCATGTGCATCCACAGGTAATACATCCGCATCACTTGCCATCTTTGCAGTAAAGGCGAATCTCCCTTGTTTTGTCCTGCTACCAAAAGGTAAAGTAGCCTTAGGGAAAGTAGCACAGGCGATGATGCACGGTGCAAAAGTGTTCTCGTTAAGAGGTAACTTTGATGATGCTCTACGTATTGTCCGTATTTTATGCGAGGAAGAGAACCTTTATTTGTTGAATTCCGTGAATCCTTACCGGTTGGAAGGGCAGAAGACGATAGCGTTCGAAGTAGCGGAAAAGCTTGGATGGAACGTTCCAGACCGTCTTATCCTGCCAGTTGGGAATGCAGGTAACATAAGTGCGATATTTAAAGGCTTTTCGGAATTGAAAATTTTGGGCATAACAGACGCTATTCCGAAGATGACGGGCATTCAAGCAGTGGGTGCGAAACCAGTAGTGGATGCCATTAAAGCGGCTAAAGCTGAGATAACACCAGAAGCTAAGCCGGAAACCATTGCATCTGCAATAAGAATAGGCAACCCTGTAAACGCGGCAAAGGCTTTGCATGCCATTAGAGATTCTGGTGGTGTCGCGGAATCCGTGACGGACGATGAGATAACAGAGGCGCAGTTGGAATTAGCACGGGTAGAGGGCATTGGCGTAGAGCCTGCAAGTGCAGCTTCGATCGCAGGCCTGAAGAAATTAGTCGAGTTGGGCGAGATAGCGAAAGATGAGCGAGTTGTTTGTATTACCACCGGTCATCTATTAAAGGACCCTGGGCGTGTGATAAGCATATGCGAAGCACCAATAGAGGTGGATGCGGATGTAAATGTGCTGCGTAAGATGTTTAGGGCGGTATAAATGAGGATATACGTCCGCGATCGGTTAAAGACTGAAAACGGAAAATGAGCGTCACAATAACTTCACCAAGCAGACTCCATTTCGCACTTATAGACTTGAACGGTGAGATTGGACGAGTAGATGGAGGAATAGGGGTAGCATTGAATGAACCCTCTTTGGAAGTAGCGGTATCTGCAGTAGATAACGATCAGGTGGAAGCGGAAGAAGTCATTTCTATATTAGAACAGATAAGAAGTAGAATAGAGCTAAGAGCGAATTACCACGTAAAGATATTGAGGAAGTTGCCATCACATGTGGGCTTGGGCGCAAGGACACAATTATCACTAAGCGTGGCAAAAGCGATAAGCGTGCTGGAAGGCCGAAGCGATAACGCAGTAGAATTAGCAAAACTGGTAGGTAGGGGTGGCACTTCCGGGATAGGCGTGGCGGCATTCGATAAAGGCGGGTTCATCTTAGATGGCGGTCATGTGTTTCGGAATGATAAGAGCCTGAAGAACGTGAAGGGCCTAAAAACGGGCTTCCTTCCTTCTTCGGCATCTAACGTGCCGCCACCGCCTGTTCTCTTTCAGCATCCGCTACCCGAAGATTGGTTCTTTGTCATTGCAATACCACAAGTGAAAAGGGGCGCACATGGACCTGAAGAGATAGATATTTTCAAGCGGTGCTGCCCCATAGAGCGCGAAGAGGTGGAAAAAGTATGCCTGATTCTGCTTATGCAGACGCTACCATCCGTGCTTGAGAAAGATATAGCAACATTTGCAGAGAGTCTAACCATGTTACAGCAGGTAGGGTTCAAGAGAATAGAGCTAAAGCTACAGCATGAAATAATAAATGAGCTTTTCCACTTCTTCGATGCTCATGCCCTGGGGTATGGTATGTCCTCTTTTGGCCCTGTAACGTATGCAATAGTGAAAAGCGAGAAGAGAGCAAAAGAGCTCGCAGCGGCGACAAAAGCATTCCTGGATCAAAAGGCGATGCCCGCTTTGGTGTCGTATTCAAATGCAAATAATACTGGCTGTGGGGTGAGATACTAACGAGTTCCCCTTTTTAGTAACCACAAGATTACACAGATTCTCACGAGAAATTTTGAAGATGCAATAGCCAAGTCAAACAGGTATCATGTATCCAGCGTCATTTTCTTCTGTTAATCTCGTAGCTTTTAACTTGACAATGTCAGATTAATCAAATTTTTGCATTTTGCATTTTGCATTTAATTACTCAAAATCCGTAGGATATTGAGTAATTACGTTATCCCTTCGATCATCGTCCCAGTACCACTATCAGTGAATAATTCGAGCAAAATAGAATGCTGTTCTCGACCATTAATAATATGCGCAGTAACGCCGCCGGAAGCCGCTCTTAAACTCGCTTCTACTTTTGGTATCATCCCTTCACCGATAATTTTAGTTGCTATAAGCTCTTCTATTTCCGCGGCTGTCACTTGCGAGATCAAAGTAGAAAAGTCCGCGGGATCACGCATCAAGCCAGGAACATCAGTGAGTAATACCAGCTTCTTTGCCTTTATTGCACATGCTATCTCGCCGGCTACCAAATCAGCATTCACGTTAAGGCTGTTTCCCGCCCCATCCACTGCTATTGGCGATATAACGGGGATATAATCCTTGTCCGCAGTTATATTTAGTATTTCTGCGTTTATAGACTCTATCTCACCCACCCAGCCGAGGTCAACTTCTAGTTCCACGCCTTCGACCCTATGCTTCTGCTTCTTCTTCGCTACGATCAACTTGCCATCGTTACCAGATAAACCAATACCCTTACCACCATGTTTCCCGATAAGAGATACTATACGCTCATTAATGCTGCCTACAAGCACCATACTAGCTATTTCCATTGTTTCGTCATCGGTAATGCGAAGCCCCCCGATAAATTTGGGCTTCTTGCCCAATCGCTCCATTATCCGCGTTATTTCCGGACCACCGCCATGCACCACGATGGGCGATATTCCAACGAATCTAAGCAGCACCAGGTCTTGCGTGATGCTGTCCATAATGCTTTCGTTTACTAACGCATGCCCGCCTATCTTTATCACTACTTTCGAGCCGTAGAACTCACGGATATATGGTAGCGCCTCTATCAGGATTTCCTCTTTCTTCATGTCTTTAATACCTTTGCCGCTTCTTTCGCGAAATAAGTGATAATCAAATCAGCACCTGCTCGCTTTAT
>JAYEJE010000292.1:0-4474 GCA_034660415.1 Methanobacteriota archaeon
TTTCTTTTTTGTTGGGCTGGCTGCCTATTTTTAACGGCATTGCTCGTTTCATCATATTTTTTGGTAAAGCTTTTTGCTTGCAAAAAGGTTTGTGTTAATCTGTGTCGAGTAATAATCAATTTTAGTTGGAGATTATGCTTTTGGGGTTATTTATTTCATAGAATAATGAAAAAGAGGCTTTAAGGGAGACGTACAAAGAAAGCCCCGGGAGGGATTTGAACCCTCGACCTACTGATTACAAGTCAATCGCTCATCCAGGCTAAGCTACCGAGGCAGTGTTATTAATTTAATATATCTATAAAGATATAACGTATAGACATTTCTTTGGTAACGCTTTCTTTCTTAAAGAAATGTTTGTGGAAATCTGTGTAATCTTGTGGTCTGAGGAAGTTTTATTTGTATCCATTAATAAGATTTTAGGTGTTTTTCCATATCCTTCAGGTCGAAAAGAATAACGTCCTCAATCTCAATTTCCTTTCTCACACCATCTTCTCGAAAATGCCCCCACCAGTTACCGATTTTGGCGAAGTGGAATGGAAGACCCGTCCTGTGATTGAGTTGGTTTAGAAATTCTTGGCAGACCTGTTCAAATATCATGCCGACATATGGATTGAATTCTTCCCGTATTTTTGTGAGTGCCCTATCCACATTACCACCCTCCACATCGCTCCTATTCGGATAAACGAATCTGAACCAGAATCGGAAGAAATTGTCGGAGATTTGATAGATTGCTTTTTTTGTCTTTGGGTTTCTTTCTGTGACCGGTACGACTCTCTGAACGAGATGAAGCCTCTGTAATACCTGGAGATACTTTGGTATATCCTTTGCATTCATATAGCATCGGTTGGCTATGTCAGTAACCTTTGTTACGCCATCCGCTATGGCAGCCACTACCGACATGTAAACAGAAGGCTCCCTTAGTTCCACTCTCAGGATAAATTCAACCTCGTCATATAGCGGATTCCCTTTACCGAGTATCTTTCTTTCTATATTAGCGAATGTATCCGAATCATCAAACCGTAGGAGATATGCCGGGATATTTCCAACGACCGAAAACGCCTCTATGAATTATCTTTTGAAATACCGAAGGAATCGAATCATCCTTTTCTACCAAATAGGGGAATTCGTCAATTGCCACGATGAGCCTTCCAGTCGCTGCTCGTTTCCGGATGTAAATACAGGCATCATCGAAGTTCCTTACCGACGGCGTAATATCGTTAAAGTATCTTGCCGCGTTGGCAGCAAATTCTCTTGCGTTTATTGTGGTTCCCCTTTTGTCGGCAAGGAAATAGATATGTGGCTTGCCCTTGCAGAATTGATTTATGAGCTCTGTCTTCCCGACCCTCCGTCTACCATACAGTATGATAACCTTCAAGCCATCATCCTTAAATTCTCTTTCAAGAAATTCTAGTTCTTCCTTGCGATTTACAAATTCTCGGATCACAATGATAATATAGTAAATCCGAATATATAAAACTATTTATTTATATCCATTATATTCTTTATAGTGATATTATGTCAGACCAAATTTCGAGCAGGCTTCCGCTAAAATTCATTTCCGAGATAGAATCGTTGGTAAATGAAGGTTATTACCTCAGTGCGTCTGACTTTGTGCGAGAAGCAGTGAGGGATAAGTTAGAGTTGTCACTGGTGCACGAAGCGTTGATAGAACTTAGAAAAGCGGGAAAAGCGGAGGATGAGGAATAGGATGACCGTGTTATATATACGATGTTGGAGATGGAATAGTTGAGAAGAGGTGGAGGGCGATAATAGAATAATTGTATTTGTATAGCAAATGTTAAAAAACCACGAGATTTCACAAGATTTACACAACACTTTTTCTTTTCGCTCGCTATTTGGAATTTGGAAGGTGCCAAAAATATTTATAAATGGGGTGACATCTAAAAGTAAAGGTGAAGGAATAAAATGTTCGATATATCCGAGGAATTGATGAAGAAAGAATTGGAAGTTATTTCGAAAACGGGGTTGTATAGAGATGAAGAAGAGTTCATTAAAGAAGCGGTCAATACACTTTTAGCTGCGAGAAAGGACTTAAGGGTATCCATTGCTTGTGAACTATATAAAAAAGGAGAGATTTCATTGGGTAAATCCTGTGAGATTGCGTCTTTAAATATCGAGGAGATGAAAGAGGTTTTGTATAAAAGAAGGATTAAGCGAAGAGTGAACGTGAGTGCGGAGGAGATGGAAAGCATGGCGAAGAAGGCGATCGAACTTGCAAGGCAGTAGGATGCAGATAATAAGCGATGCAGACTTTTTAAGCTCTTTCTTAAAGATTGAGCGATTGAAATTGGTGAAAGGTTTGTTCAAGGAAGCGAACTTATATATCCCAATAGCAGTTCTTGGCGAGATTGCTAAGACCGATCTGATTACCGATTTATTGGATAAGAAGTGGATAAAAGTGAAAAGGATAAATTATGAGGATTTGAGAGAGATGGAAAGCGTTGAAGAGTTCAAAAATCTGGGTTCTGGTGAGAAGGAATGTTTAGTGTTGCGTAAGCAGTTTCGAGATTCGATGTTGCTTATAAGCGATAATAAAGCGAGGAAAATAGCAAATAAAAATAACGTTGCTGTGTTGAACATTTCTGCATTTTTGCTTGCGTGCAAGGATGTAGGACTTTTGAATAGCGCTGATATCGCTACCATTATACATGATTTGAAGGATAAAGACTACTATGAGTTCAGCGAGGAGGAGAGAAGCAGACTTATAGTTTGATGTTTTTTTATCTTTTTTAGCACAGGTTCTTTCTTTAGGAAGAAAGTGTTTTATAAAAAGAAAAAGTGTATTGATGTAAGAGGGATGTTTGATGATATTTAGGAAAGTCAAACATAGAGGCGAAAAGATAAAAGATGACGCTAAGGCTTGTACGTGAAAGTGAGACCCAAGTAGAGGTGGGTTCTTTGTTGCTACAACAACAGGCACTAAAGAACATTTTTGATAGCGAGGAGGAAGATGTCTACAAACTATGATCGCGGTGATGTCGTCATCGTTCCATTTCCGGTTATAACTTCAGAAGGGGCATCGCAGAAAGCACGACCAGCGTTGATTATATCATGATTGTGCCATGTAGACTCGTTGCGAGAAGGTTTGGGCGTTTACCTGATGGAACAATGAAGGAGATCGAGGAAAGACTGAAGTTGAATTTGGGAATAGAGGATTAAGGGGTTAAAATAGGGATATAAATAAATGAAAGCATTAGTAACCGGCTGTGCTGGCTTCATAGGAAGCCACCTTGTGGATAAGTTATTAGAACAAGAATACGAAGTAATCGGAATGGATTGCTTCACCGATTATTACGCGAGAAAAATAAAAGAAGCAAACATATCAAAAGCTCTAAAAAGCAGGGATTTCGAGTTCATCGAGGAAAACATTTTGAACATGGAAAAATTCCCAGATGTGGACTACGTATTTCATTTAGCAGCACAAGCAGGCGTTAGAGCCTCGTGGGGCGAGAGCTTTGAAATATACACGGGAACAACATAGAAACAACGCAGAAACTGTTAGAGTTTTACAAAAATAGAAACCTCACGAAATTCATTTATGCGTCATCTTCCTCGGTTTATGGCGATGCAGAATTACCGATGAAAGAGCATTCGTTATTAAAGCCTGTTTCTCCTTACGGCGTTACAAAGTTGGCTGGAGAGAATTTGTGTTATTTATACTGGAAGAATTACAATGTTCCAACTGTTTCGCTGAGATATTTCACGGTTTACGGTCCAAGGCAAAGACAGGACATGGCGACACATAAATTCGTTCGGGCTATTCTCAAAGGTGATGAAATAACCATTTTTGGGGATGGAATGCAAACAAGGGATTTTACTTTTGTCGATGATGTTGTTAAAGCGAATATATTAGCTGCTGAAAGCGATAGCGTAGGAGAGATATTCAACATAGGCGGCGGTAGCAGGATAAGTGTGAGTAATTTAATTAATTGGAACGGCTCAGTGCATTGTATACCCTAAAAGGCTCAGTGCATCGGTACCTTCATATTCTGATTTTTGGTTCAGTGCATCGTATCCACTTACTCAAGAGCCTGACTTAAAGATTGAATCTTTGCGATTGTGTACTGTCTCACCGATCTCATAGCCAAATTTCTTAATCTCCCTCACCTTTAAATTTTCGTCTTTATAACACACTATGAGCGTTTGTTTCCGCGTTTCAATGCTTGCCCAGACATATTCGCCGGTATATTCCTTGCCTACATTGAAATACTCATTGCGTACGCTAATCTTACCCCAGGAATCAACTTCCCGGATAAAATGGATTCTTCCTGTGACCAAGGGTAAGCGGTCCGCATCGATTGTAAAATCTTTTGGCAGTATATGCGTCGTTTAGGATCGACCGACTTCAGATCCTCATTTCTCAACTTCCAGGCATTAAATTTGTTTTCTGTTTCAAAGAATATCTTTGACTTTTTCCGTATATCTTTCAGATCAATAAATAGTTCCTTTTGCC
>JAYEJE010000293.1:0-4469 GCA_034660415.1 Methanobacteriota archaeon
TAAATTTGCACTTTTGTTGGTACGGTATAATCCTTATATGCCTTATCTAAGAACGTAGATAACACTATTGCAGTACAGTAGAATATTACCAACATAATGTATCGTATATCTCTGAAAAGGAGATCAAAAGGCACATAAGTCCCCGATACATCACCCATGCCTAGTATTAATACATACCAGCTCATCCCGTAGTAAAAGATAGCATAAATGTTTATCGCCATTAGACCAAAGGCAATACCCTGGATGACCCTTGTCAGTTCTATCTTGCGTTTCGCTTTCACGGACAATGCGCATACATAACCGAAGAGAAACCAGCCCAATAGGAGCAGGGTAACACATGAGATTGCACTTTCCCTAAATGTTATGGTATGGTCAAGGCTTATAGCAATCCGCCATAAAATCGCTGCTACTACTATCACTGTTAATGTCCATTCATGCAGAGTCACCCACAATACAGACTCTTTCATGCTCATTGCATGACTCTTTGGTTCTTCTTTGATAAGCAATCGGTACTTATCCTGCATCTCCTTTAAGTACCTCGCGGTCCATAATACAGAACAGTAACACAGCAGAACCATGAGGTATCTTATATCACAGAAGACGAAATCGAGCGGGATATATACCTCTTCGTGCAGTAACCTGAACCAGCGCATCCCATAGTAGATAACCACGTAGATATTTAAAACGAGAAGGCTAACGGCAATACCCTGATAAATCTTACTTGTGACCGGCCAGTCCGTCTGTTTTCGGGACGTGGAATACATGTAAGCAAAGAGTAACCAGCCCATTATGAAAAGCGTAATACCAGAACATACACATTCCCAGAAGGATATAGTCTCATCAGAGCTTAAGACACATCGCCATAGAATCGCAATCCCCACTATCAATATCAATATCCGTTCGTCGGTTACCAACTTAAATATTGATTCTCTCTTGTCCATCTTGACATATCCTATCACGTACCCGTACTAATATTTATTACAAACTAAATTCCCGGACGTCGAGGAAAAAAAAAGCTATTTCTCTGCCTCATGCCTCTTTCTTTGTCAAGTACTCACACTCACCAGAGGCTTTTTCCAGATACTTGGAAAAGACTATGGTTACGCAGAAAAATATCGCTAACATAAAATATCCTATATCTCTAAAGATATAAGCCATAGGCATTATAGCTTCCTCCGTAGCTGGATACACCTGTAGTAAGGTATACCACCTCATCCCGTAGTAAACGAGAATATATACGTCTACAGCGAATATAGCAAAGGAAAACCCTTGATATATCTTTGCAACGCTTGGTCTGGTTGTTCTCACAGCCAATGAACTTATGTACCCGAAGAGAACCCAACCCAACATGGAAAGAGCAATACCTGAGCACATACTCTCCCAGAGCTCTATCTGTCCGTCAAGACTTATGACTGCGCGCCATAAAAATACCACACCCAATATCACTATTACTGTTCGTTCATCGGTAATTACCCTGAACATTGTCTCTGCCGCACCCTTCCTTCGCGTCTCCGGCATATCTTCAGTTATCAACATGTAATTATCGTGCATCTTCTTTAGATGCCCGGTCGCCCATATAATGCCACAATACGCCAGCACTAACATGGCGTATCTCAAGCTTCGGAGAAGGTAATCCTGCGGCATATAGACTTCTACATAAGCTTCCATTCCCGCCATTAATCTCGGCCATCTCATCCCGTAGTAAATAAGAACATAAAGATTTAAGACGCCTGTGCTAATGGCGAGCCCCTGAGCTAGCTTATTTGATATTAGCCAGCTTGTATCTCGCTTAGACATGGCATAAAGATAACCAAAGATACCCCAGCCAAATAACATAAGAACAACGCCTGAGCAGATACTTTCCCAAAGCGCTATCGTACCATCAATGCTTACATAAGTTCGCCATCCAATCGTCACAAGCGCTATCACTGCCAGGGTGCGCCAATCCATCATTATCTCTGCGAGCGTTTTCGATGTGCCCATCTTTATCTTGAAACTCCTATCCCTTTTTTTATCTCTTACTTTATAAGTTTTGAATGTGAGGAGGGCATATAAATATCTTTCGATTTTTTTGTTCTCAGAACGTCTTCTCCGCACTCATTTTTGTCAATTTACACTCTGCATTTTGCGACCAAAAGCTCAAACTCTACAAGAAGCGGTCTTCATTCCCCTTCTTCTTCGCTTCTTCTCTTAAAGCCTTCGCCAATATCTTCGTTCTTCTGGGCAATAAGGTCTTTGACACGCATCTTTTATTTTTGAGCGTTTATTTAGTATAGTTACATGGCGGGATAGTATGGGCTACAAGTGAAGTTGGAAAATGCTCAAATTTTTTCTTTATTATGCCAAAACGGCAATAATAAAAGGTGGTAGGAAAAAGATGCAGAAGGAGAGGATATTGATTGTGGAAGATGCGATATATATGCGCGAAATGCTGGTGGAGATGTTTGGACATAAGAAGGAAAAATACGAAGTAGTTGACTTGGCGGTTAATGGAAAGGAAGCGGTAGAGAAGTATAAAGAATTGAAGCAGGACATCGTTAGCATGGATCTTGTCATGGAGGTGATGGAGGGGATTCAAGCGATAAGAGATATAAAGAATTTATTTGATGCACGCGAAAAACAGCAGGGGATGAGCGAGGGATGAGCGAGGAAGTACAATTTGAGGAGGTCTTGCGTTCTCTCAGAAGGAGCCGAGTAAGGACTGAAATCGCAATGTATCTCTATAAGATCTATCCAAATGCTTCGTATCCTGCGGAGATTTCCAGAAACACCGGGATAGACCCTACAAATATCCTCGGTGGGCTGAGGGGGATGGGGAACAGGTTCGATGCAGGGAATTCTCTGCTCAAACAAGGCGTTGTGGAGAAGGTAGAGCGAGAAAAGGCGACATACTATCGGCTTTCAGAACAGGGTAAATCGTTGATTGAAAGCATTCAAAAAGGATAATCAAATATCAATTACGAATTATGAATTACGAATTATGGATTAAGTAAGGATTTGGGGTTGGGGGTGAATTGAAAGTTGATAGAGGGGTAGCGCTGTGCAAACAAAAACGGGCTAGATTTCTCTGAGGGGGTTTTATCTAGGGCATCATAAAGGGGTGGAAGGACGTTGCACCTACCTTATTCTCAGGTATTATTGCAGCACATTATTGAATTAGTGCGAAGTTTTAATTAGGAGTGATATGTAGAAATAGATGTAGGTTCAAATAATGCCAAGACGCCAAAAATCCCGGAAGAAACATATAGAACAATACGACCACAAAGGAAAAGAGCGCTATGAGGATGCCTGACACTGATTATGACGAGAGAAGCCTCTAGCCAAGCCAGGTCTTCTTCCCGATGGCAGGTGCAAAAGAGGGCTGGGCGCGGTTGGCAAAGAACCTGAGGGCAGAGATAGATGAGGAACTGATCGAAGTATACCGCGGTACTGTTTCCTTGCCCTTTGAAGTAGGCAGTAACCGGCAGATTGCTGTGAAGATAGTGGATGACCGCGGAATTGAAAGTTTAAAGATCGTGGAGCGATATGATTGGTATGCGCAACATGAGGATACCTGAGTACGATGGTGTGGATCTGTACATTATTTGGGAACCCGTCAACACCGATTTACCGCCACTCATTGCGGTTATAGAAGGTATCCTTCAAACGCTGGAGTAAACATGAAATCCACAATTGACCAACAGATTATCAATTCACCATATGAAGAACCAAAGCATCACAGGAGTTATAACCGTGAGACACGCTCTTTCGCGCTCAAAACATATCTTTGTTGTGGCTCCCGGGCTTACAGTGACGAGCCGTCTGCAAGTACTGGTTCCCGCATCAGCCGGAAATTACTATGAGGTATTCAATATCGTTCCTCCGGGCCTTCATGAAAAACCGCGTCAGGGAAAAGTTCTCATTCGTAACTGGAACGCTTTAAATTGGGAAATAGAAGAACTAATTGCAAATTTGGGGATATATCTCGGTCTCTTAAAAAGAGCAGGGTAAGAAGAGAGATCATGATGTATTTGTATAATAATTATTCGGAAGCTTCGTATCCTCCGGAGATCGCTAAGAACACCGGAATAGATCCTAGGAATGTCCTTAAATGTCTGAACGGGACGGGTTGGTTTGGTGCGGCAAAATCTCTGCTCAATCAGGGCGTTGTGGAGAAGATGGAGCGTGGAGAAGGGACCTACTATCGGCTTTCAGAACCTTCCCCCTTCCACCGAATTATGAGCGGATACTTGCAAACCTCCCCTATCTATACACTTGCATATGAAGATACCTATGCATCGGCATAGATTTCTTGGTAAAACTTATAAAACGTGGTAAACTACGTTGTATTGGTGACAGCAATGATCGGGAAGATACTAAAAATAGTGCTGGTAGGAATAGCGGTAGTATTGGGTGTAGCCTTGGTATTATTTATGTATGATGAACATATTATGGGTTTCTATCTCGTATTCGGTGTGGTAGGCGTTGGA
>JAYEJE010000294.1:0-20834 GCA_034660415.1 Methanobacteriota archaeon
CAACAACTTTTGGATCAATTCCATACTCTTGCTCTCTTGCTCCTGTAATCTCCGAGACCTTTATCCCACCAATAAACTCCATCGTCAAGACTTTACTTGAAGAAAAATCGCGATAGACCTGAGGCACGTGAATTGTCACGTCAGCCTGAAAATTTCTTGCAAAACGCTCAATATGCGCCGCTTCGATTCTGAACTCCTGCTCCTTTCTGATTACACGTCTAAATTCCTCTACTATTGCTACGGGGTCCCAGTCCAGTTCATCCTCGAAATACTTCTTGATAAGAGTAGCAAGATGAAGCATTATCTCTATGTCTACCTCGATGATTCGGTCGATGCCAGGACGTTGAACCTTGACTGCCACTTCTTCTCCTCCTGGCAATACTGCTTTATGCACCTGTGCAATAGAGGCAGCGGCAATGGGGGAATCCGTAAAGTCCTTGAAAATAGCGCCAACAGGACTCCCTAATTCCTCTTCGATAATCTGTTTAGCATCTTCCGTGGAAAACGGAGGGACCATATCTTGAAGCTTTTCCAGTTCGGGGATAAGTTCATGGGGGATCATATCTGGTCGGGTGCTCATAATCTGTCCAAATTTGACAAACGTTGGCCCAAGCTCTTCCAGAGTCATCCGCACTCGTCCCCAATGAGAAACATCCGCTAGTTCCGCAGCAGCTTCCCCTAATATGAAGCCCTTACCGAAATCGAGATGTTTTTGTAACTCAAGCTTCGCTAATATCTCACCAAAACCATACTTCACTAATATTGCGATAATCTCCCGATAGCGGCTGATATGACGATACGTGCGGCTTATCACACCGATTTTACGAATCGCCATTCTATTATTTCTTTTTCTTCTTTAAGACCTCTTCAGCGGCTCCAATAAAGCCTGTTACGATGCCTTTCACCACTTCTACCGCTTTATCGCCCACTTCTTTTGCGGAGTCCAGAGCTGCTTCTGCGGCATGTCCCGTCAGCTCGGTGGCTTTGGCACCTGCCTGCTTCGTCCCCTCAATTATGCCCTCAGCAGCTCCTTCGGCAGCCTCAGCAGCTCCTTTGGCGGCATCAGCAGCATCTACTTCTACCTTCCGTGCACCTTCTATTGCGCCTTTCATTGCATCTTTAGACACCGATTCCACTTTCTCCCGTGTAACGTCTGTTCCCTCCAATGTCTTCTTAACGGCATCTCTGGTAATCACACTTACCTTTTCTTTTAGGTTTTCTCCTTTCTCAACCGCTTTCACCACCGCGTCTCTAACAGCTTTTGTTACCTCACTCTCTTTTTCTTCCATTTTTTGCCTCCTTTAATTATATGAGGAGAAAGTAACAATAAAAACATCTCTGAAAGATATACTTCAACAGAAAAGGATGGTTGTGAATAGAAGAAAAGTGGAGAAAAGAGAATAACACACGATTTCTTCAGTAAGATATACGATACTTTTATCCAGCACCATGTTGTAGTGCCAAAAAGATATCCCACAATCCCTTCGTAATGCATTGAACTGCTATTGCACCTAAGATAAGCCCCATCAGCCTTGTGATCACCATGCTTCCGGTCACGCCGAGCACGCGATGAATTTGCTCAGACATTCTGAAGAGAATCCCTGTTATGAGAAAGGTAAAGATGATAGATATTAATCTGAAAGAAAGAGAGAATTAAATCACCAAATATTGCAAAGATTACGAGAACAAGACATCCAAATATCGCTGTCTTCTTTGCTATTCGCTTCCTTTCATCAAATCCCCTATCTTCGGTCAAGGAGAGAAAGACCATGACATTCCCAACGGGATTGACAATGACACACATAGAGGTGAAAGCCATCCATGTGTGTTCGGTTAAGTAGTTATGGCCCACAAAACCAAACAAAGAGAAAAGAAAAGAGTATCATACAAAAAGTATTTTATGGACACCGATTAACGCAGATTAACACAGATGAAAATCACAAACGTCTAATTAATTTTGGGTGCTCTGCTCTGTGACGATAAAACGTCGTATGAAAAGTAACAAAAAAGATCAATCTGTGTAAATCAGTGTAAATCTGTGTCGGAAATGTGTTGTCACTTTATTTTTAATTAAAAAGATGAAAAATAAGGAAAAGGTATGGTACCTTTTCCATAATCTCTAAAAACTCACTTAATTTCGATCTTCTTCTTCTCTATCGCCTTTACTTTCGGCATTGTAATCTCAAGCACACCATTCTCAAACGTTGCGTCCGCCATATCCGCATCTACTTCTGCCGGAAGAGGTATCGCCCTGTAATAGCTTGTATAAGTCCTCTCTCTTCTAATGTACCCCTCTTTTTTCTCTTCAGCTTCTTTCTTGCGTTCTGCACTGACTTCCAATCTATCACCGCTTATATTCACCGAAAGGTCCTCTTTTTCGACTCCCGGTATATCCGCAGCAACCACGACCTTATCTGCCTTGTCAATTACGTCCACAAACGGCTCTACAGTTGCAAGTTCACCGCCAGTTGCAGGCAGCATCTTCCGCTCCATAAAAGAAGGTTCTATCTCTTTGAATATTCTATACATCCTCTCTTGCAGCCTTCTTAGCTCCTCAAACGGATCAAACAATCTATCCATTTCTTATACCTCCCATATTTAGTGTTTTACATAGGATTTCATTTAGTATAAAGATAAAACGTAGACAAAATAATATTGTGGAAGATTTTCTGGGTATTCCTGATGTTCGCCATGCTTATGCCGCTTATTAAGAAGAAACTCCTGGATATTGCAAGGCTGAAGCTAATACAAAGGATGGAGAAGAGAAGGGGGTCAAGGATAATCACGATGATTCATCGCCAGGAAGCAATGGCCATACTCGGTTTCCCCCTGTTCAACTACATAGATATAGAAGATTCAGAGCAGGTGCTCCGGGCAATATGGTTGACGCCGAAGGACATGCCCATAGATTTTATTTTACACACTCCCGGCGGCTTGGTCCTTGCATCCGAGCAGATTGCACTGGCAATGAAGAAGCACGATGCCCCTGTCAGAGTAATCGTACCGCATTATGCGATGTCATGAGGAACTCTGCTTGCATTAGCGGCTGACGAGGTAATTATGGATGAAAACACCGTATTCGGTCCTGTTGACCCGCAATTGGGAGAGTACCCGGCGGCATCAATCATGAAAATCATTGATGAAAAGGACAAGAACAGGATAAAGGACGAGACGCTGATTCCTGCCGATGTATCGAAGAAAGCATTGAGTCTGGTGCATGAGTTTGTCCACGATTTGGTGAAAGATAAGGTTGGAGAGGAAAAAGCGAGGAGCATTGCGGAGGTACTTACCACGGGTCGGTGGACTCACGACTATCCGATAACGCTTGAGCATGCGCAGGAACTGGGAATCCCGGTGAAGGGATGGTTGCGTGAAGAAGTCTATGCGCTTATGGACCTGTATCCACCGCCAGCGGGCAGGCGTCCCAGTGTTGAGTACATCCCGGTTCCTTACCGTGAAGGAGAAAAACCGAAGAAGGGTAGGGCAGGCTAATAAATGATGTCCATGACCTCTTTGATTGAATCAACATATTCTACATGAATTCCAATATTCTTCTCAATGTATTCTTTTGTATCTTCGATGACCGGGTTCCGCTTAATTATGGCTATGCCACCGTACTCTGCTTTCTCACCTCTTCATACCTCACAAGCCGACTGTTCTCCCGCGGCAGGATAAAAATACGCTTATTATCCTCTTTCGCCGCCTTTGCCTTCTCCATAATGCCTCCAATCTCCCCAATATGCCCATCTGGACTGATTGTGCCTGTCATGGTCACATCATCGGGGAGCGTGATATTTTTCAGTGCCGCAATAATAAGTGTTGTCATCAGGGCACCAGCGCTGGGTCCATCAACTTCGGGGACTTCTGATAATGCTTCAATTTTCAGGCGGAGAAAAGATTTTCCTATATGCACGATTTCTCGCCCATAAATCCTTTTCAAATCATTTGGAGCGCCTCGATGCAGATAAACTACTTCTGATTGGTCAATCTCCATCCTTTCATCCCACTTGATTTTATTCAATATTCCTCGGACTTTTATATCCAAATTACGCTTTTATAAGAGCATACAATTTCCTTATCAAATGATGAAGCGTTATCTCACCTATTATATCCCCGTTTTCCACTACCGGCATCCTTCTTATCCTACGGGTTATCATCTTATCTAAAATATTTCCAACCTTTTCGTTTGCCTCGCATTTTATTGGATCACTTGACATTAGATGCGAAGCCTCTTCGAAAGAGCTATATGGTAAAGACCTTTTATCAGGGATACCAACAGAAGGTATCCTTTTCTTAGGAGAAAGGATATGAAGAACATCGTGTTCAGTTATTAGTCCCACCAATTTTTTGCTTCCTTTGCTTTCAATAACCCAAACGTGATCGCTTACATTTAGTACTGATAAAACATCTATTAGATCAGCATCTTTATCTATTATTGGAATATCCCCGGCCCTTTTGTCCATTATATCCGCTGCTGCGGTCTCATAAAACTCCTGTAACAGTTCTTCGTCTGTCTTTTCTTCTTCCATCTTATCGTCTAATTTTAGTTTGATATATTAATATTTATAACCACAAGATTACACAGATTTTCACGAGAAAACAATAATTGGAATCAGGTTTCAGTGCTCTATTGACTATTCTATCTCTATTAACCCCAATTTCTTGTGTTAATCTCGTGAAATCTCGTGGTTTTTTTCACCTCCTTACTTCAATTTTAAGTACCAGATTCTTTAGCCTTGAAGATAGCATATTTAACTAAAGGTGGGGCAATAAGTTCGTTTATGATAACAGAAGCAATCACGGCATTCACCAGTATAGCACCAAAAGCAGGAAATGCACGCTCGGCTAAAAGAACTAGACCTACGGTAACTCCAGCCTTTGGTAACAATGCAAGACCCAGATAATTCTTTACGGTATCAGGTGCATGAGAAATGGTAGCACCTATTCGTGTTCCCATGTATTTGCCAACGCACCGGGTTAAAACAATTAACAGTGCTAATATAAAAGCAGATTCCATAACGCTTAAATCGAAATGCAATCCTGCCAAAACAAAAAACATTGCAAAGATCACATCTTCGATTTCTTCAACTACAAGAAGCATTTCTTTCCTTTTTGCTTTGTTCACTACAATAAAGCCAACGACCATATTTGCTAAAATCGCCGATATTCCTAAGAGATTTGCAACTCCAATGCACAGCATTATCATCCCGAAAATTATTACTAATAGCAATTCGCGAATCCTTATAACTCTTGATATATAAACTAAAGCAAAACCAAAGACGATTCCTATTGCGATGGATTCAGCTATTTGTAAGAAAGGAATACCAAGCATTTGAATTAAGGATACACCCCCAATACCGCTTACTAAAGGTTTGGATATGCCCAAAGCAATGGAAAATGCGCCGATTGCAATTGCATCATCAAGTGCAACGACAGCCAATAAAGTGGTTGTCAACGGGCCTTTCGCTTTATATTCATGGATTATTGCCATAGTTGCAGCGGGAGCAGTTGCACATGATACTGCACCTATAACGAAAGCAATGGGGAAATAAGTCTGATAGAAAGTTGCTTCTGGAATAGTTAAGATAAAAGGACATAAGAATGCTATTGAGAATGTAACAAAAAACCATGCACCCAAACTTTGAAAAGGTGTAATCAATGCAATGCTTTTCTTCAATTTTCGTAAAGATTCTATATGAAGACTACCGCCTACTAAATATGCTATAATGCCCAGAGCAATATCAGTGATTATATCTAAGTTTTCTACTGTTCCCTTTGATATTATGTTTAGAACAGAAGGACTCAACAAAACACCAATGATAATATAACCGGTGATTCTTGGAAACTTTAGCTTTCTGGCTACGCATCCACCAAAAAAGCCGATAACTACCATTAATCCTATTGCTAATATGAGGTCCATCTCCATGAGAATTACCTTCTATAAAGTAACTTGACTTTGTCAGGTTAACTTTGTATTATAAAAACATTTCCAAGATATACCATTACCGAGTCGATGTATTGCACTCTGTATCCACAAAGCAATACGAAATAATGACGCCTACTAAAATGACTTTCAGCTAATTAATATTTACCACATCGAGAAGAGTACATCTGGGTATTTTGATAAAATGAGATTTTTATGACCACCCTTTAATAAAGTTTGATGCACAAGGGAGTTAATGGTCTTAGATATAGAAAATGCGGTCGGTGAGCTAAAAGAGTTCCACGCGGGACTTCACCGCTTCTTCATGACAAAAACGCGGTACGTAGCAGGACAGGCATTGCAGTATTCACAGGGGCTTTTATTTGGATCCGAGCGGAAGAATATGACCAATATGGAAAAGACAGTTCCGAACAGTGACCCTCAGGCGCTCCAGCATTTCCTCTCCAATTCGCAATGGGATGAAGAAGGCGTTATCACGGAGATTCCGGGAAGAATCAGCGAGTTGATTGGAACCCCGGCTCACGGTTCTTTGCATTTTGATGAATCCTGGTTTCTTAAAGATGGTGCGCACTCCGTGGGCACAAATAGGCAGTACTGCGGGAGATTCGGGAAAGTGGATAATTGCCAGGTTGGGGTGTTCCTGAGATATGCCGTGCACAGCTATCGCGCGCTGGTGGACAAGAGAATATACCTTCCCCGCGATTGGGCGGAGGATCCGGTTCGCAGGAAGCACTGTGGTGTTCCCGCGGAGGTAACGTTTAAAACAAAGGCGGAGCTGGCGTTAGATATGCTGTCAAGGGCAAGAGTGCGGGGGGTTCCGTTCGCCTGGGTTGGTATGGTCTGCTTCTACGGGCAGCAGCCCTGGCTTCTCGAGCAGCTCGAAAGTGAAGAGACCCTATACCTATATATAGCAGATATCCCAAATGACACGCGAGTATGGCGGAATTGTCCAAAAGTTGAAGTACCAGAGCGCAAATGGAAACCAGGACCTCAGCCATGGCGGGAGAGAGTTGTCGAAGGAGAACTAGAGCCAATTAAAGAGAGGGAATTAGCAAAAGAGATTCCAGATGCGGAAAAGGAACGTATTTTTCTGAGAGATACCGAAAGGAAAGAGTTATGGTGCAACATGGTGTGTTTACGTGTGTATCCAGTTCGTGATGAGCTACCGGGACCTGAGTCATGGCTTATAATTCGATGGGACGACAACGGAGAGGTAAAGTACCAGTTTTCAAACGCATCCGCGGATACAAAGATAAACAGGCTTGCAGAGATGTCATGCAGTCGCTATAGGATAGAAAGGGCGTTTGAGAATGCAAAAGGGGAAGTAGGAGTGGCAGATTACGAAGTGAGAGGCTGGTTGGGCTGGCATCATCACACGACGATGGTCCTGTTGGCAATGCTTTTTCTATTGATTTTACACCTGAAATGGAAGGGTAAAGCACCATTACTGACTATACAGGATGTTAGAGAGATCTTGGAGGTCGTACTGCCACGGAAAGTGGTAACAAAAGAAGAATTGCTGAAAAGGATAGAAAGGAAGCATAAAGCGAGGGAATCGGCAAGGAAGTCGCATCATAAGAGAAATAGTAAACCAGGCTAAGACGGTTTTTAACGCTCTTGCAAGCAATCTGGGCACGACTAGCTTGGGCTCTCTCATGATTTCGGATATTTATGTCCGTTTCCACGATCAATCTTGTGTGAATTGATATTCTTGGTGTCTGGTTAGGGTTACTGAAGATTTTTTGTGCCGTGTGGTGAATGAGGTGGTTGCATGGAGAAAAGGTTATATAGCTTCTAATTATACTGTGACAAAGTCAAGGTAATGTTTTACCTCGGGTAGATTTAAATTAAATCTTCAAATTCAAAATCATTTTTCAACATCTTTCACTTTCCTTTGCTTTCAACCACCCAGACGTGATCGCTCTCAGTTAGGATGGATAAAACGCGCTCTATGCTCGCATCTTTTTCTATTAACGGCAGCCTCTTATCCATTATTTCGTTCACTGAGAGTTCATAAAAATCCTGTATTGTATCTCTCTCTTTTTCCATTGTGTTTGTTGTAAATAGATTTAGATATTTAAAAGCGTAATAGTATCTATTGAAGCCCTCTGCCTTTTTTATTGAAAAATTATCTGCTATTCGCAGGCAGGCTGCATTGCTTTAACCCTTCTCTTTTCCAAATCGTTTTGTCAAGAACTTCTCGAACTCTATTATGAAGAACATCGGCAGTGCAACTAAGATCATCGGTATCCACCACTCTGCGGGTAATGGTGCGGTTCTAAACGGATTAATGCCTATAGAAGGAAGGGCATAGATTATTGTAAGCTGTAGTCCGAGCGTTACTGCAACGCCGATAAGCACCCATTTGTTTGAGAACGGACTGAACGTAAATGCAGACTCTGTTATTGACCTTGCGGTGAAGATATAGCAGATGTGAACCAGCATAACAGTGGTGAACGCCGCGGTTCGCGCCTGCGCCAGTAGTAACTCGGGGTCCGCTACGGAACCGGAAATGGCAGGCTCCCCGAAGTAGTAAAACATCATAAATCCTGCAACTGCCATTACCACAGACACCAATCCAACTTTCTTGAAGAAGGGGCTATCGGTTATCCGCTCTTTAGGGTTGCGAGGCGGTCTATCGAGTAACCCTTTTTCCTTTGGCTCTTTGATGAGCGTCAGTGCGAGTGCAACGGCGTCAAGTAAATTTATATACAGGATTTGCACCGGCTCGATCGGTAGGCAACCCCCTCTGTGTGGATTGAAAAGGAATATAAATGGCGCCAGCAGTATCGCACCCAATACTAGCATGGTTTGTCCACCATTCGTGGGTAGCGTGTAAAGAATGACTTTCCGGATATTATCAAAGACATGTCTGCCTTCTTCCACAGCGGACACGATGCTGGCGAAGTTATCATCTGTTAGAACCATATCTGCAGCTTCTTTACTCACTTCTGTGCCGGTTATTCCCATTGCAATCCCAATGTCCGCAGCCTTTAACGCAGGTGCATCGTTTACCCCATCGCCAGTAGCGGCAATAATATGCCCCCTTCTACGCAACTGTTTGATTATCCCGAACTTATGTTCCGGGGCAGCCCTGGCATATACCGAAACGGTATCCACAACTTCGTACAACTCGTCATCGCTCATTCGTGACATCTCTGCCCCGGTTAGCACCCTATTCTCGCCCTCGCCAATTCCTAATTCTCGTGCAATCGCTTTGGCTGTCTGTGCATGGTCGCCGGTAATCATGACGACTCGGATTCCCGCACGTTTGCATTTCTTGACCGCTTCTATCGCTTCTTTTCTGGGCGGGTCCATCATTCCCTGTAGACCGAGAAAAATCAAGCCGTCCAAATCGTCAGGTTCAAGCGTCTTTTTAGCATTCGACACGAGTTTATACGCCATACCCAGGACCCGCAGAGCTTCTCCTGCCATTGCATTCACTTTATTTCCGAGCTCGTCAGTCCGCAGAGTCTCAACGCTACCATCGCACAACTGGTTTTGACACATCATTAAAATACGCTCCGGGGAGCCTTTTACGTATATTACATTTTCTGACTCACCTTCGTGCATTGTGGCCATATACTGCTGCTCGGCTGCAAAAGGTATCTCATCCAATTTGATAGTGTCTGCGGAAATACCAGCTTTGCGTGCTGAGACTACTAAGGCACCTTCCGTGGGATCGCCTACAATGTTATATCCTTCTCCATCTCTATTTTCTGCGAGAGTGGCATTGTTGCACATGTAACCTGCTTTCAACGTTTCAATCAGCTCCTCACTCTCTTGCTCCGGATTAATTGCTCTATCCCCGATAAAGAACTGTCCCCGAGGTTCATAACCTACGCCAGTTACTTTGTATTCCTTCCCACCGCAGTAGACTCGCGATACGGCCATCTGATTTTTGGTGAGTGTCCCGGTTTTATCACTGCAGATGACAGAGGTACAGCCAAGTGTTTCCGCCGCGGGTAATCTCTTTATAAGCGCATTTTTACGTGCCATTGCTGTTACGCCAAAGGCTAAGGTTATGGTCACTATTGCGGGCAAGCCCTCAGGAATCGCAGCAACCGCTAAAGAAACCGAAGCAAGAAACGACCACTCGAGTGGAAAACCAAATAATAGCGATACTATAAAGTTAAGAGCGGCAATTGAGAGAATTGCGATAATCAAAAATCTGGTGAAGTCCGCCATTTTCCTCATTAGTGGCGTGGTGATTTCTTGTGTCTCTTTCATAAGTTTTGCGATTTTCCCTATCTCCGCCTGCTCACCGGTCCCCACTACAATACCCTGACCAGAGCCCCGAGTAATGAAAGTGCCACTGAAAGCCATGCAATGCTGGTCTGCGGGCGATAAATCAGGCATCGAGATAGCTTCAACATTCTTTCCCACTGGCTCTGATTCGCCGGTAAGTGTAGCTTCATCGGCATTCATGTTCTTTGCATAGAGCAGTCGCAGGTCCGCCGGCACCCTGTCACCCTCCTCCAATAGGACTACGTCACCGGGAACCAATTCATGTGCTGATATAACCTTCTTCTCTCCGTCTCTAAGCACTGTACATTCCGGCGCCATCATTCTTTTCAGCGCCTCAGCCGAAGCTTCTGCTTTTCCTTCCTGGATGAACCCTATTATCGTATTAGCAAAGACCACTGCCAGAATAACTGCAGTATCCATCCACATATCCAGAACGGAAGTAACGAGTGCGGATACGAGCAAGACGTAGATTAAAGAACTGTGGAACTGCATCAAGAATCGTATGATTACACTTCGTTTCTTGAACTTCAGCTCGTTATAACCATATTTCTCCAGCCTCGCCCTTGACTCGCCTGTGCTGAGCCCCGCAGTGCCGGACTCTAAGGCGTCAAAAGCATCTTCTGCCGATTTTTGATACCAACTTTTATCCTTCTGCAATGCTTGCCCCTCCAACTACAAAATAGAGTAGTACATTATAGCAGATATAATAGATTTTCAGGCTATACCGTAGTGACCCTCATCGTCAAGTTTATCTTTACATAGTACAATAATAAGCAAACATAAAGTATCCCTAGGGGCACATTTCCGTAAACTTAAAGGCAGGGCAAAACCAAAGTTGAGGGGGTGAGCTGAGCTAGCAAGCGAAATCATATAATTATCTTTCATAGATAATGTAATTGCCATGCGTGACAAATTTTTCAATCCTGAGAGTATAGTAGTAGTAGGAGCAACACCTAAAGAAGGAAAAGTTGGAAATACTCTTCTTAAGAACATAATCTCGTTTCAGGGAAAAGCGAAAGCGAGCGTGAGAATTTCCGCGGTAAATCCCAAATACGAGAAAATTTTGGATGTCAAATGCTATCCCTCAGTTCTTCAAATCGAAGAAGGAGTAAATCTGGCTGTTATAGCTGTTCCCGCCATAAGTGTTCCGGAAATCCTTGAGCAATGTGGGGAAAAAGGGATAAAAAACGTAGTTGTTATCTCCGCAGGATTTAAAGAGGCAGGGCGAGAAGGTGCTGTGCTCGAATCTGAACTTGTCCGAATAAGTGATAAATACGACTTAAGTGTGGTTGGTCCAAACTGTTTGGGGATAATAAACACGCATGCAGGCTTAAATGCAACTTTCGGTAAAGCCACACCTCCAGATGGTAATATCGCGTTCTTAAGTCAATCCGGGGCTTTCGCATTAGCCGTTATTGACTGGTCAAAAGCGGCGAATGTGGGCTTCAGCAAGGTGGTCTCCTTAGGTAACAAAGCGGTTCTCGACGAATGCGACTTTATCGAATACCTGGCTAAGGACGATGAAACGGCAGTAATAACGCTGTATCTCGAGGACATAAGGGAAGGAAGGCGATTTATGGATGTTGTGAGTCATGTCACGAAAACAAAGCCGGTGGTTGTGATGAAAAGCGGGAGAACAGAAGCAGGAGCAAAAGCTGCTTCGAGCCATACCGGGAGCATAGCAGGCAGTTCAGAAGCTTTCAGCACGGCATTTCAGCAAGCCGGAGTGGTCGAAGTGAATTCGATAGAGGATTTGTTTGATTTCTCGCTCACCCTATCGAGAATTCGTGACGTAAAGGGCGGAATAGCGATTGTAACCAATTCAGGTGGTCCGGGTGTTATGGCTGCCGATGCAATAGAAGAATATGGGCTTGAACTTGCTCCTTTTGATAGAGAAACGATGAAAAAACTCCGTGATTTGCATGTTGCGAATTTTTATAATCCCGTTGATGTGATGGGGGACGCGGATGCGGAAAAATTCAAAAAGGCTCTTGGTGTCGTGTCAGCCGATGAAAACGTAGGTGCAATAATCGCCATACTTTCTCCCACTGCGCCGATAGAATTCGATAAAGCAGGGGATTATGTTCTGGAATTAAAAGATAAGAAGCCGATTATTCCGGTGTTTATGGGTGGTGAGACGGTCATGCAACCGTTGGAGCGGTTTAAAAAGCACGGAATCACAAACTACTTCGACCCTGTAAGGGCGGTAAAAGCACTCTGCGCAGTCGATAAATATCGTGAGAGCAGGGAGAAAGTATCTGCTCCACCACCTTACTCCAAAGTTGATAGGAAAGCCATTGAGAAGTTGATAGAACTCCGAGAGAGAAAAGAGGCAAAAATGGGTATAGGTGTTGAGGGATTTAAAGTGTTAGAAGCCTATGGAATACCCGCGCCTTCGTACGGTAAAGCAGAAACGGCAGAAGAAGCACTTGAAATCGCAGACAGGATCGGCTATCCCGTGAGTATGAAAATTGTTTCCCCTGATATAGTTCATAAAACGGACGTGGGTTGTGTAAAGCTGAACGTGAGAAGAGAAGAGGTAAAAGAAACGTTTTTTGTAATCATGCACCGGGCTGAGAAATACACAAGTGCAAGGCGAATAGAGGGGATTCTTGTTCAGCGGATGATCGAAGGCGGGAAGGAGGTAATCGTTGGTATGAAGCGAGACGTGCATTTTGGACCTTTGATAATGTTCGGACTGGGTGGGATTTATGTTGAGGTCTTCAAAGACGTTTCGTTCAGGATTGCACCACTGAGTAAGGATGATGCAATAGAAATGATTAAAAGTGTTAAGGCATATAGGATATTGAGGGGTGTAAGAGGAGAGCCGATGTCAGATATAAATTCGTTGGTGGATGTTTTGCTCAGATTTTCACAAATTAGTATGGACTTCCCTGAGATACTTGAAGCGGATTTAAATCCAGTTAAGGTCTTTGAGCACGGCAAAGGTTGTTATGCAATAGATTTTAAAATGATTATGGGAGAGCGGAAATGAAAAGCCTACTTGTATCATCCATAGAGAAGTATTCAGGAAAGAGTGCGTTGATAATAGCTCTGGGGCTAATACTGCGTGAAAAAGGATTTAAAGTCGGCTATTTCAAACCTTTTTGCGTGGGCACCACCCGGATAAGCAACGAATTAGTTGATGAAGACGCATATAATACTGCGAGCGTGTTGAATACCGGAGACGATATGGAAGACGTTTGCCCGGTCAAGCTTGACAGACCATATGCGGAATTTGTTTGTTCCGCGGACCCAGTAGCCTTAAAGAAAAGAGTTATGAATTCCTATAAGAGACTCTCAGAGGGTAAGGATGTTGTCCTTGTGGAGGGTGCAGTTGAGTATAAAGTTGGAAGAGCGCTGGGTCTCAGTGATCTGGACGTTTCATCCATGCTGGATTTAGAGATTCTCATGGTGGTAAAATACACGAGCGATTTCGTCATTGACGGGATTCTTACTGCGAGAGAACTTTTTGGAGAACGGCTAAAGTTCGTTCTGTTCAATCAACTCGCGGGCTACAAGAAAGCGTACGTCAAGGATATCGCTGAAAGATTCTTAAAGAGGAACGGAATGGAAATGCTTGGTACGCTGCCTTACGACCCTCTACTTGCCGGCTTGTTTGTCAGTGAACTTGGTGAGGCACTGAATGGCGAATGGCTCGTTAAGCCAAAGGAAGATGTAATTATCGAGGAGTTCTTGATAGGTGCGATGTCCCCGCCATCAGCATTGAAATATCTCAGGCGTGTGAGGCAAGCGGCATTGATAACCGGTGGAGACCGGGCGGATTTGCAAAATCTCGCACTTGAGACGGGGAATATAAAGTGCCTTCTGCTGACTGGGCATTTAGAACCGCCGGGAACGATGCTTGGAAAAGCAGAAGAGAAAGGCATTCCGGTTATCATGGTTGCGGATGACACACTCAAGACGATGGAGAAGGTGGATGCGGTATTTGGGAAGGCGAGGATAAAGGGCGATGCGAAGATAAGAAGGATTAAAGAGCTCGTTGAACAGCATATTGATTTAAAACCTCTGGAGGTATTAAAAAGAAAATGAAGTGGTCTTACTGAATTGGCAGTATCGGAGGTATACCTATAAAGCTGCACCTCTCTTTTCTTATAATACTACTAATTTTTATCTGGGTTTTTGCGGTTAATGATATTAAAATATTCGGCATAATCTTGGGTTTTGGAGGCTTAAATATTTCGATCTGGCTAAAGTACCTGTTGGGCGCCATTGTGTCTGTTCTTTTTTTCACCACTCTGCTCTTTCACGAGCTCAGTCACTCCTTCGTGGCAAGGCGTTATGGGACAAAAATACGGAGCATCACCCTGTTCGTACTCGGTGGCATGGCACAGATGGAAGAGATACCCAAAGAGCCACGAAAGGAAGCAAAAGTTTCGGCGGCTGGTCCCGCCTTCAGCCTGAGTATCGGCGCCCTTGCCTCTGCTATTTACTACATCTTCGGTCCGGTAAATCTGGCGGCATCAGAAGCGACACTCAAGGATGCTGCCCTCATAGTCGTGGGTATAATCGCATTTTACAACGTAATCCTTGGTCTCTTCAATCTTATTCCCGCTTTTCCCATGGATGGAGGAAGGATATTGCGTGCTTTGTTCGCTACGCGTATGTCATATATAGATGCGACAAAGAAGGCAGTTGTAGTGGGTAAGAGCTTTGCATTTGCTATGGGTCTTTTCGGGTTACTAACATTGCCCGGGGGAGTATGGTTAATACTCATAGCCATCTTCATCTACTTTGGTGCTTCGGGAGAAGAGCAGGCAACGATCATTTCGGTCACTCTGGAAGGCGTTAAGGCCCGGGATGTTATGACAGCAGTCCCGAATGTTGTCTATGTGCCTCCAGACATGACGCTCAATCACCTGGTAGATGTAATGTTTAGAACCAAACACATAGGCTATCCGGTGCAAGAAGAACAGAGTTCTCCGGTACTTGGAGTGATAACCTTTGGAGACATTCGACAGATACCTGCCTCGAAGCGAGACACTACCAGGGTCGACGAGGTTATGAAAAGAGAGATAATCACAATCGGACCGGACGCGGATGCCTCCGATGCTCTTATATTAATGTCCACCAAAAACGTAGGTCGCTTGATTGTTATGAAAGGAGGACAGATGGAAGGTATCATTTCCAGGACCGACCTCCTGAGGGAAATCAAGTTTCTGGGCAAAGAATAGAGTTGACGTTGAAACCCTTTGAGATAGTTACTTTGAAGCTCAATATTTTTTTCATTTGCTATCTCGATAAGCAGATCTATTAGTTTTGTTCCTAAACCTTTCCCTTGATATTCATCAGTTACAACAACTGCGAATTCTCCTCGCTTTCTGCCCGGTTCCAAAATTAATCGGCTCACTCCGATCTCTTTCTTTTTTTCACCTTCGCGAACCTCCGCTATGATGGCCATTTCCCTATCGTAATCTATGTTGCAAAAGCGAACTAAATCCTTGTGAGATAACTCCTTAATTATACCGAAAAATCTAAACCTGCTTGTCTCATTAGATAACCCTTTAATTAATTTATGTTCTATCTGCTCGTCTTCAGGCCTAATGGGCCTGAGTATCACCTCAGTTCCATCTTTAAGCCGCCATGGAACAACGTACTTTATTGGGTAGGGTAGGATAGCTAAGTGCGTATAGCGATCCGTAATTTTAAGAGCTTCGGGATCTATCACCATTCTGGCGTCAAGAGCATAAATCGTATCTTTTGAAGCAACAAGCGGGTTTATCTCCATTTCAGCAATTTCAGGGAAATCTACGATCAGATTTGAGAATTTCACCACAACCTCTTCTAAAACCCTCATATCTATGGGGGACACGTTCCTTAAACCCTTGGAAAGCGCTCGATATATCTTCGTTTCCTCCATCATTCTTCGAGCTAGTGTTTGATTTAAAGGTGGGAGTGCTATCGAAAAATCCCGGAAGTACTCTACGCCTGTTCCTCCATGACCAAACAATATTACAGCTCCAAAATCTCTATCTTTTCTTGCTCCAAGAATTAACTCATGATCAAATTTTTTCAGCTTTTGAACGTAAACGCCATATATCTTGGCATAGGGCGCAGCTTTCTGGACGGATTCTATGAGATTTTGGTATTGGGTTCTAAGTATAAGTTCTAACAGCTTTTTCTGGAGTTGAAAACGTGGGTATATTATGAGCATAGTAAAGTTTCCTCGCTCCCTCTACTTCTTTCTCGCCCATCCATACAGTTAGGATTGGTATAAGTTTCTTTTCTGCTATTTTTATAACCTTTTTAGCTAAATCTCTTGGTTGTGCTGTCCCTTGAGGTGTATAAATCACTATGATGCCATCAACCTCCGGATCGCGTATGCAGGCCCTTCTTCCAAGATAATCTATTAAATCCCCAAAATCGATATTCAACATGGAACCCAAAGAAGCGAACATGCTAAAGCCTACATGAGTGCTTACCGCCCAATCTAATATCGCAGTGCCTAAAGCACCGCTCTGCGAGATAAAGGCGATTTCGCCGGGTTTTGGATTATTTCTCAAAAAGGTTGCGTTAAGACCAGCGTGAGGTCTGACGAATCCAAGACAATTAGGGCCAAGTATTCGGAGACCATGTTTCTCCTGAAATTGGTTTATTTCATCTTCTAACCTTTCGCCTTCTTCTCCTACTTCTCTAAAGCCCGCTGAAATTATAACAGCTCCATCAACACCACTTTGACCACATTCGTTGACTATCTCAGGCACAGTTTTAGCTGGAGTTGCTATAACTGCTAAATCAATATGTTCTGGTACTTCGGTTATGCTTGGAAAACACTTTAGCCCCAAAACGTTTTCTCTGTTTGGGTTAACTGCGTACACTTTTCTCATATCCTTGCCTAAAAGGAGATTCTTCGCTAACTGTCGTCCAATGGTACCTTCTCGATCGGTTGCACCAATCAATGCTACACTCTTTGGATTAAACAGGTTTTCTATTCGGTACATTTTCAGCCTAACAACACTATTTATTAAATATGAATGCAAATACATAAGTAGTTCCCACTTTTAGCCAATATAATAGATTTTCAGGCTATACCGTTGTGTCCCTCATCCTCAAGTTTATCTTTACCTACTACACTAATAACCAAACGTAAAGTATCTTCCATAGATGGCATGCTTTAATATCAAGATTTTAAAAGAATAAGGGATAAAGAATGGCGGGGATGGACGAGTTTAGCGCAAAAGAGCTGAAATACATACCGAGATGGGTGTTCTGGAGTATAATAATAGGTATAGTGGCAGGACTCGGAGCATTTGCCTTTTATCTGTTGCTACAAATATCAAATGATTTTTTCTTGGGCTATCTCGCCGGGTTTCAGCTTGCTTCTCCGGCTGGTGAGCCGGATATACACCTTCTCCCTCTACCCACCGCACCATTCCGTTTATGGGTGCTTGCACTGATTCCCGCACTTGGAGGGCTTATCGCTGGATTGATCATCTATACATTCTCCCCTGAAGCAGAGGGCGATGGAACAGATGCGGTGATCGATGCATTTCACAACAAAAGAGGGGAGATAAGAAGGAGTGTGCCGCTGATCAAGACGATCGCCTCGGCCATCTCTATTGGCTCAGGCGGAAGTGCGGGAAGGGAGGGTCCGATTTCGCAGATAGGGGGCGGATTTGGATCTCTCATCGCTTCTCGGTTGAAGTTTAGTGAAAGAGAGAGGCGGATGATGATGATTTGTGGTGCTGCTGCGGGCATCGGAGCTATATTTAAAGCACCGCTTGGAGGTGCTTTGTTCGGCATAGAAATGCTATATAAGCGCGATTTTGAGATGGAATCTATGATTCCCGCGGTCGTCTCGTCGGTAGTTGGATATGCGGTATTCTGCTCTTTTCCATTTATCGGTTGGGAGCCCATATTTGATACTTCGCCTTATATCTTCACGCAGCCTCGTGAACTGATTTTTTTTGCGATTTTGGGTATTGCATGCGCAGCCTTGGGCATTTTCTATATTAAAGTATTCTATGCGACACGGAATATGTTCAATGGATTAGCGATTCCGAATCATCTAAAACCTGCTGTTGGTGGTGTTTTGGTTGGCGTTCTCGCATTACTAATTGGCTACTGGAACCCCCAGGCGTTGGATGGGATACTTGGCATGGGATACGGCGCCATTCAGACAACCCTGGATATGACCGCCACAGGTGTTGACTTGCCACTATTTGAATTGGTGGAACTAACACTTATCGTTGCTATTGTAAAGATATTTGCTACCTCGTTTACTATAGGTTCAGGAGGAAGTGGCGGTGTTTTTGCACCTTCATTAGTTATAGGGGCAATGCTAGGTGGGCTGTTTGCGGGGGTATCTCACTTTTTCTTCCCCGAAATAATAGCGGGGCCAACGATGTCAGCTTTTGTGCTTGTAGGAATGGCTGCTTTTTTTGCCGGTGCGGCGAAAGTGCCTATTGCAGCAATATTAATGATCTCTGAGATGGCGGGTAGTTACAGTCTGCTGGTGCCGTTGATGCTCACTTCGGTAGTGGCTTATGCGCTTTCCGGTGGATGGACGATATACGAGAAACAAGTAAAAACGAGAAAGGAATCGCCAGCACATAGACGTGAATTCATGGTGGATTTACTCGAAGGGATAAGGGTAAAAGATGCATATATAGAGGATGTGCAGACAATTTCGGCAGATACAACAGTGAAAGAAGCACTTTATTTCGTTGATAGAACAGGACATATATGCTATCCGGTCGTGGGTAAAGAGGGTAGGCTGGTAGGAATAACGACCTTAATGGACTTGGAAAAGCAAAGGAAAGAAGGGTCGGTTTATCGAAAAGTACGCCTAATGTGCACAAAGGAAGTGCTCGTAGCATATCCGGACGAGTTTCTGGAAGATGCACTGCATAAAATGGACATATACCATGTGGGTAGATTGCCAGTGGTAAAGGGGCGAAGTGAAGAAGAGAATAAAGAACTAGTAGGAATAATAAGCAGGGCCGATATAATAAGGGAGCACTGCCGCAGGTGGTCGCTTATTAAAGGTGGGTCGTCATTGTGACTGCAACATTTATATTGCAGAAGGTACCTCTTGTTATTGTATTCAATTTTATGAAAGGTGTAAAATATAGAGAGAAGGAAAGATGACAATAAAGGAAGAGTTACCGCCGGGAGAAGTGCCGCCAGAGGAAATCCAGGAAGCGAATGCTATTGTTTCCTTTACTTTTTCTGACATGTTCAAATCAATCTTAGGCCCTCGTGGCTCGAAAAAACTGATCACCAGTGGCGCAACAAAAATAGATGCTGCGGACCTTGTAACCAGTAATGCATACAGCATAGTGAAAGAATTAGAATATAAGCATCCGGCTGCTGATATATTGATTAACGCTGGATTAACTCAGGGTGAGCGAGTTGGCGATGGCGTATCTACTGTTATGGCGCTAATAGGTGAGTTCGTCTGGCGTGGCTATGAACTGAAAAAGTTGGGCATACATCAAAATGTGGTTATAAGTGGCTATGCTATGGCACTGGAGCGTACAAAAGAGATCCTTAATGATCTCGCTTTTACGGTGAACATAACCGAAAGCGATGTTTATTTGAAGCAAGTGGCGAAGACCGCCTTGAAGAGAAGTGCTTATGGTGGCGAGGATAATTTAGCTGATGCAATAGTGAAAAGCATAAAGCGGTTAAGCGAAAGTGGCGGAATAGATGTGGACGATGTCGCAATAGAGACAAAGAAAGGCGGAAGAGTAGTAGATACGCGATTTTACGAAGGCGTTGTTATAGACCGGGATATTCTGGATGCGCTTCCAACAGAGAAGGAGAATGCAAAGGTGGCTTTACTTGATTTCCCTATAGAGCATAAAGAGCCAAAAGTAAAGGGTAGGAAGGAGCTAAAAACCGGTACTGCAGCAAGGGAGCGAAGCAGCGCGGGCGACACAGTCGGCGCACTTGATTTTCATGTTAAACTATCAAAGCCCTCTCATTTCAAGGAGTTCCGGGATGCAAGAACAAAGCTTTTCGATGATCTTATAGACTCTGTAATAGAGGCAGGTGCAGATGTGTATTGCTGTCGGTGGGGCGTGGATGACGATGCGCTGGATAAGTTCCGCCGAGCGGGCGTAATGCTAATAAAGAGGGTGAAGTTAACGGACTTGAAGCGGTTGGAGAAATCCACAGCCGGGAAGATAGTGCAAGATGTGAGTGATTTGGATGCGAGCAAATTTGGCTTTGCCGGCAAGGTGGTACAGCGACCGGTAGGAGGCGATAAATACGTCTTTTTCGAGCAATGCCCGTATACAAAATCTTCCACGATAATTATAAGAGGTGCATTTCTACGGATTCTGGAGGGTATGGTAGGCGATATAAAAAGCGCTTTGTACGCGGTTTCGCTCTTATTTGACGATAATAGGGTGGTGCCAGGAGGCGGTGCGGTGGAGATCGAATGTGCTACACAGTTAAGGAAATTCGCAATGAATATAGCAAGCAAGGAGCAAATGGTAGTAGATGCTTTTGCCGATGCTTTGGAGTCTATACCGCGGGCGATAGCGAAGAATAGTGGAATGGACCAGATAGATACACTTGCAGAGCTAAGAGCTGAGCACTATGCAGGTAACATCAATTTAGGGATTTCCGGCATGGACAAGGAAGTGAAGGATATGATGGATGAGGAGATAAT
>JAYEJE010000295.1:0-4422 GCA_034660415.1 Methanobacteriota archaeon
TTAGTGGCCATTTCAACAAACCATCCTAAATATCTGACGGGAACGGAAATTGAACCAAACACGAGGATAAATACAGACAGTGTAGATGGAGACCTACCACACCATTTCTTTACCGAGAAAGAACTGCGAACTCTTTTTAGTAAACAATTTGAAATCGTAAAATCAGTCCATTTTGAAGCGCCTAGTGAGTTGGATCCGAATAAGGAAATGGCTGCGTGGAAGATGTATGCAAGGCGACTCTGATCGTTTTTCATAGGTGTTCGGTTAAGTACGAGTCAACATAAAGTGGTATATAATAGGATGAAGGGGAGGAAGTATCTGCTTGCTCAAAATAAAATTAGTTATGGACACAGATTAACGCTGATTAACGCAGAAGAAATTAAATCCGTGTAAATCCGTGTAAATCTGCGTCTAAATTAAATAGGTAGAAGGTATAGATTATATACAATGAAATTGGTTCTGAGTATTGGAAAATCAGCGCCACAAATAGCTTAATGCGCATCCGCAATACCAATCGCCGCTTTTAGTTCCGCATAATCATCGTATTCTATATCAAATTCATGTAGCACACTCACCCATTCTCTGTTCTTTAACAGCCAGTTGTAGTCATCCCTCAACTGTGAATTCTTTAAAATGCTATACGCAAGATTAACCTCAGGCGTTCGCTCCTTGTCTCTGTATGCATCTCTGATGATATTCTCCGCTTCTCGTTTAGCCTCTGGAATCGAAGCGGCATCAATATTCAAAACATCATAAAACGTTTTATCTCCTGTATATTTCTCCCAGTCTTCGTGCTCATGTTTAATCTTTTCATACCTCTTCAGATCATCAAATCGTTCAAGCAATAGCAAATACAAATCGTCCTTACCCGTCCATAGCGCTCTTTTATCCTCTATCTCTTCCAATTCGTAATCATCAAGAATTTCATTTATTATATAATCGAGCATGTAATCATATTCAAACCGCAACTGAGGGTTCTCCAGTATCTTACGAATCTCTACCTCCAGACTGCTCATGCTTTCTATTTCAGCACTTGATTTTACCGCCAGCACTTCCGTATCCTCATCAACACCTAAAACATCATAAAAGGTAGGTGCGCCGCGATGAAAGAGTTCAAGCCATGCACCTCGTTTTTCTAGTATGTACTCCCACGCAGCATACTCTTTCTCCTCTTTTAGCCAATCGTCATGATCGTCAATCATTTCACGCTTTATATTCGGTGTTAAACTCTGCGAAATCTTCAGGAAGAGCCGTAAAACAATATTATAAGTAGAACGCTTCTTCTCTGTACTCAACGCATCGTATGCCCGGTCAATCACTTCAGGTGGATAAACAGAACACTTCTTCTTCTGTTCATATGCTTTTTTAAGATCATCCGTGGAAACATCTTTTGAGACACAAAGCATGCAGTAATAGGTTGGAAGTCCTGATTTTAGGTCCTTACTCCATTTTGGATAAAGCTTCTCAAACCGCTCGATTTTATCATATATCTTATCTAACCGCGAAGGATCCATGTATCGCGCGGGAACTTTCCAGTAAGGGTCGTCACAGGAGTAGGGTTCCATCCATTCGTCAAATGCCCTCTTCTCCTTACCCATTTATCCTATTCCTTCGGTCTTAACTCCAGTCCCGAGCCGTCCTTAATACCAACTTCTTTTACCTGTTGCTTGTTCAGAAGCTCAATATCGTTATAAAAAATGCGCATACCCTTAGTTAAAATGCCCTTTCTTCTAAGTTCGCGTTTCACATCCCGAATATGCACGTTTGGATTGAGATAGTAACTGAGGACATCTTCTGTTTCCACGTTCACAACGGTGACATTTATCGAGTGTATCTTTAGCATTTTATCCATCCATCTGTTCTTTTCCTCCTTTGACAGCCTTCCCCTTGCCTCCATTTTTACTGTTCGCTCATTGCCTGAATCATGGTCCTTTGCTGTTACATTTAATATGCCAAATTCCTCTCCTACATTGAATGCAACATCAATTTTTGACTCATGCATCGGTTTTGGCTCTATCGAAATCAAGAACTCGCCCAGAAATCCTTTCTCTTCCGGTAAGATGCTTTCGCCCTGGTAAACACTTACTTCTACCTCGTCCATATAGTCCCGAGGATTTGTAAATCCCTTTGTCCTCTTAATTGGTATCTTCGTGTTCCGCGTAATGATCTTTGCAACGGTGCCATCATAAGTCAGGACACCAAGCGAGCGAGAGATGACGTCGCTTATTTCCACCGGTCTTCTTATTTTTCCCGATTTCTCTTTTATCTCTTCCTTCATGGCGGCAACAGCAGCACCAAGTGCAACTACTTCTATTGGGTTCACATCTCGTACAGGCTCTTTACCAAGAAATTTATGCACAAACTCCTGCACCGCGGGTATGTATGTGGTTCCACCCACTAAGAGTATCTCATCTATGTCTTCCGGAGAAAGCGATGCATCGTCAAGTGCCTGTTCCATCGGCTTTTTCGTCCGTTCAATAAAATCTAAGATCAATTCGTTAAATTCCTGCCTTGAAAGCTCATAACTAAATGCTATTGGTGCTCCCCTTTTAGTGCCAGCATAAGGCAAATTGATGGTCGCGCTCTCTTTGCTTGATAGTTCTATCTTCACACGCTCAACTTCTTCCCTTAGCGACTGAAGTATAGCCCGATTTTTATCTTTCTTCTTTTTCAGGTCTATTTTATGCTGCTCTTCTATTCTATCAAGCGCGAAATCCACGATTCTTGCATCTATATCATCGCCTCCTAAATGGTTATCCCCGCTCGTTGCGTCAACATCGAAAAAACCACCGCCAAGGGTGAGTATCGAAACATCAAACGTGCCACCGCCGAAGTCATAGACGAGCACTCTTCGCTCTTCATCCGCACGGAACCCTAAAGCTAATGCGGCTGCCGTTGGTTCGTTTAATATTCCGCGCACGTTTAAGCCCGCAATCTCTCCGGCATCTTTAACCGCCTGCCGCTGCGGGTCCATGAAATATGCGGGCACTGTTATTACAGCATCAGAAAATGAAGTTCCTATTTGCTTCTCAGCGTCTTGAACGAGTTTCTTTATTATATGTGCACTTATATATTCTGGTGGATAAGACTCATTGCCTATTTCTACCCAGTGGTCAGTGCCCATATACCTCTTGATTGACTTCACGGTGCGCTCTGGGCTTGCAATTATATTTCGCTTTGCTATACTTCCCACCGCAACCGTTCCGTCCTCTTTGAAATATACAACTGAAGGCGTCACACGCTCGCCCTCACCATTCGCTATTATTGTTGGCTCATCCAACTCTATAAACGCCACCCCTGAATTGGTCGTGCCAAAATCAATCCCGATTACCTCTTCTTGCATTGTATCAGCTCCTACAAACACATTTCCATATCTTTCATCTGCAAATCATCCTCTCTTGTTTCTTCCTGCCGTTCGGTATTTAACGATTCCTTTGTTCTCTTCAGTTCTTCTATCTCTTTTAATAGGTTCTCTTTCTCTTCTAATAGCTCTTTGTAATATCTAGTCAAGGCAATGTCCTCAATAACGGTTTTGTCTTTTTTCGCTTCCAGCTCAGTCAAAGACTCTTGAATGGTGTGTAATTGCCTTTTTAACTCTTTAAGTTCGACATTCAAAACTTCTTTGTTCTGCTCCAATTCATGTACCCGCGATTCCTCAGCCTCTCTTCTTTTTACTCCTTCTTCAATCATCTTCTTTAATTCTTCCTCGCGAGCATCGAGTTCTTTTGCCGATCTCTGAAGCATTTCCTCGTTTTGCTTCAATTCCCGCTCCCTTATATCCAATTCCTCGAACCTGCGCCTGAACACCCTTGACTCAAAGCCTCTCAAAATTTTCGATAAAATACCTTTAGACTTTGCTTCCTCTTTTCCTGTTTCACCACTTCTGGAGATAACCACCTCAGCAGGTCTAATTAGCTCACCGTTTAGCGTATACCCCTTCCTCACCAGAGAGAGAATGGTCTTATCAGGGAGGAAAGTATTTGACGTGGCTTCGATCGCGGTATGCAACTCGTCATTTAACCTATCGCCGGGTGATGGTGCAATGGGAGTTACACCTAATGAACTCAGCAATTGGTTATAAGTCATTTCCAGATTATTTCTCGTCCCGTCCAGCATCTTTTCTACAAGTTCAAAGCCGCTATCCTGGTTAGTATTATAGCTGTCCATTGCGCGATCGAGCGAATCGGCAACGCTAAGCAGTCGTCTGGCTAATTCACCATGCACTTTGCCACTCACTGCTTCCTCTCGGTCATCAACTCTTTTTTTATATCTCGTAAAGTCTGATTTCAGTTTCTGGCATCTCTCTTCTGCGGATTTTATTAATTCATCTTTTTCTGCCAGTTCCACCTTTGGAACCACTACTAATTTATTCTCTTCCATAGGTATTCAGTCTAATAATAGGGCTTAGTAATAAACTAATTT
>JAYEJE010000296.1:0-4396 GCA_034660415.1 Methanobacteriota archaeon
GAACTGCGCCTGATCTGTATATAACTAACCTAAGAGAACAAAGCAATCCAAAAGTCGAAACATTGAACCGATTCTTAAATAGAGAACTCCGTGCAAGATACTGCAATCCGAAATGGATTCAAGGAATGATGGAGCATGGATACGATGGAACAAGGTATATGGCCACTTTCGTAGAGGATTTGTGGATGTGGGAAGTTGCAACACCAGACCTAATCACAGAAGATATGTGGAATCAAGTCTATGACATCTATATCCAGGACAAATACGATCTCGGTTTAAATGAGTTCTTCGACAGCAACAACCCTTATGCACAACAATCCATCACCGCGAGAATGCTCGAAACGATAAGGAAAGGTTATTGGGACCCACCAGAAGACGTAAAGACCAACCTTGCAGAGACATACCAAAAATCAGTTGATGAATACGACGTTACCTGCTGTCATCATACCTGTGGGAACGTGCTGTTGCAAGATTATATGCAGGGCATAGTTTCTGCTTCGGCTCTAGGGCAATCTACGGAACAGAGTACATATTACTCTGGTGGCGGCGGGGGGAGCTGGTCTCGTAAGACTACAGAAACAGGAGAAGAAACAGAAACAGAAGCTGAAGCAGAAACAGAAACAGAACCGGATAAAGGAGTCCTTAATGCGACCGAAACAACGGGCGTGAGCAAACTAGGCGAAGAACTGAAGAAACCGCCTGAGGTAACGTCGGAGAAAAGAGGTAAAGTAATGAAAGAGGAGAAGCCAGCAGAAGAAGCATCACCTGCATTCTCGATATCTGGTGCCCCGTTGATGGGCATTATAGCAGTGATTGTGGTTTTGGTGCTGATCGGGATTGGATTAGGGCTTAAACGCAGAAAAAAATAGGGTGAATGTGAATGGATGAGATAACAAGAAGGATAAAGGCGTTGTTTTTGCTTCTTCAGCATAGGGCTATGGCTGAAGAAGAAGGCACAAGCGAAATAGAGGAAAGATTGGAAGCAATAAGATGTGAGTTGGGATCGTGGTTTATCGATGAGTATCCTCTTTATCAAGGATCTTAAGCTTTCACATTTTGTTGCCAGTTTTGTTTATTCTCGATTTTTCAAAAAAAATATAAAAACTTAGTTCGCCGCTCCTTCTAGACCACTTGAACCAGCCTCTACTACTCGACGGCAACGATACTGAGTTCGTGCTTATCTTCAACCGCCTGTATTTGGTTGAGTTCCGCTTCGGTCAACGCAGCGGGTTTGGCATTGAGATCACATCGAAAGGCCAGAACGGTCTTCCCTAACTCCTTTTCCAGTGACACAACCGCCTCTTGCTCTTCCTTATCGAGTTTGCCCAAGTTACACATCATGTTTCATCACCCTAATAACAGTTTGCACATACGAGCTTAAAAACCTTTCGAGTTGTTATCTTGTAGGGTAACGGATACGAGTTCAAGTGTTTATTCTTAAGAAAGATATAAAAGCAACTCAGTTGGATGTTTTTTATCTGATAGGTTTTTGTTTATTATTATGCCTGCCGACTTGTTCAATGTGCGTACTGTTGAGAGGCTTTCGCGTAAAGTTAAGGTTACGAACAAACAGAAGAACGCAGCCAAATTGTGGTTAATGAACCTTGATGCCGGTAAACTGACTGCCGAGCGCCATAATTATATAAAATTCGCCAGTGGTGTTCTAAGGGACATTCTTGGTTATCCCGAAAGGGAGATTGAAGAATCTTTTGAAAAGGGAGGAGTTGAGTTTTTATTCACAAATGAGGAAGAACAAAAAGTTGTTTGTTTTGAGTTGAAGGGAAGCGATCAGGATCTATTTTCCACACAACACAGGGTGAAGAAAGAGCAGGAGACTCCGATAAAACAGACTTGGGATTACATGGGCAAGCACAACTTGGACTACGGAGTCACAAGTAATTGGGACCAGTATAGATTTGGGGCACAAAAAATCTAATCGAAAAATCCCGTAACACTGGTGAAGAATATCCCGTTCGAGATCTTCGATGCTGCTGACTTTATCATCGTGGATATCTACTCCAACATCCACTTTTCGTTTTGGCATGTATGACTAAGCGGGATGCGCTTTTATTAAGATTTATTACGAATCGTCTGAGAAGGAATATTGTGCCCTAGTAAAAACTGGTCCCAAGTAATTTCAGGGAGTTCGTGCTGATAGACAAAAACAAAGGATATTCCAAGGTTCACAGATTCGAGTTCACTGCAATAAAATCAGACCCCTCAAAACTCAAGGAATTCATAGCAATATTCTCCAAGAAGAATCTCATTGTAGATAAGTCTGCCGAGGTACTCTATAAAGAATCTATAATTGAGGAAAGAGCATTCACAAAAGAATTTTATAAGCTCTTTCATGAAACTCGCCTCATGCTATTAAAAGAATTCATTGACAGTGGTGCTACTCAGGAACGGGCGATTCATTATGCACAGATTTTTCTCAACCGATTAATGTTTGTTCTTTTCGCAGAAGATACAGGGAAGCTTCCAAGAAGACTTCCTGAAGATATGATATTAGAAGTCCTCAAAAATAGACTCATAATAAATGAACATTCGAATATGGTTTACGAAGCTATCATAGGACTCTATCGTCAGCTTGATACAGGGGCTAAAACGCCAGTGGAAATATTTGGATTCAATGGTGAACTATTCAAAGAGGAGATACCAAGAACATTTTTCTTCCATGATATGAGAGAAGAAAGCTATTTCAAAGACGTTTATCAGCAATCAGCGTTAAAAAAGAGTAAACAACAAGACATTATTGAATCAAACATTTTATCAAGAGTTGGTAAGGGCATCTCGTCCATAATATCCAATATCCTGCTGATGGCGTCCTTTGACTTCACGACTGAGGTAAATGTCAATATTCTTGGTCATATATTCGAGCAGTCAATAACAGATATAGAAAAGTTACAGGAAGGGGAAGCATCAAAACGAAAGAAGGAGGGAATCTACTACACACCGGAGTATATAACCGATTACATCTGCCGTAACACTATCCTACCGTACTTATCAAAAAATAACGCGACAACGACAGTAGAAGAATTAATTAACGAACACAAAGATAAGTTTGAGGTGTTAGAGAAGAAATTAAAAGACCTCCGGATACTTGATCCTGCCTGTGGAAGCGGTGCCTTCCTTATCAAGGCTGTTGATGTGCTATTGGAAATCCACAGAGCATTAATAGAAGCTAAATCGGTGCAGGGTAAGTACGAGAAAAGAGTTTTGGGTAAAAGAGGGCAAGAAGAAAGATACCTTTCATTCAGCAAATACTATGACGAAGACGAAGCCCGTAAAATAATAGAGGACAATATCTATGGCGTTGACATAAACGAGGAATCTGTTGAAATAACGAAACTAAGCCTTTATCTCAAGATAGCAAGGGAAAAGAAAAAACTGATTGACTTATCGAAGAACATTAAATGCGGAAATAGTCTTATAGACAACCCTGAAGTTGCAAGAGATAAAGCATTTAATTGGGAAGAAAAATTCCCAGAACTATTGGATCAAGGTGGATTTGAAATCATAATTGGAAATCCACCATACATACCTACTGAAACAATGTCTAATCAGGAAAAAAGCGAATATCTAAAGAAATTCAATTGTCTTGAAAGAAAATATGATTCATCAATTGTCTTCATCCTAAACTCACTTAAATTACTAAAAGATTCAGGATACTTGTCTTTTATTTCCTCAGTAACTTGGCACACAGGCGAAAATTACATAAAATTCAGAAAATTTTTACTCGAACACTATGGCATTGAATACCTAATTAATCTTCCTTTTGATGTGTTCGAAGATGCGTATGTCGATACGGGTATTTATGTTTTATCTACCAAGAAAAAACAGATAATAAAAGGTTGCCAGTTTGACAAGAAGTTTAGAATAACCAAAATAGATAAACTTGAATTCAACCAAATAAGATTAGAAGACATTAAGCCTCCAGATTACAAAATTATCATCTCAAAAGGGGTCCAGTCAATTCATTCCAGGATACACAAAAAACCGATAACTGAACTTGGTGATATATCAATATCTGCTCAGGGACTCTCTGCTAGTAGATTCAAATTGTCTAGCAAAAAAGAGGCACAAACACTTCCGTTTCTATACAAAGGGCAAGGATACAGGTATAACTTAATAAAAAATGGGATTTTGTATGCCGATATGTCGAAACACCAGAATTTAGTCAAATTCTACAAAAAACAACCAAAAATATTCGTTCGAAGAATAATTAGTAGACAGAATAGGCTAATGGCCTGTTATGAAGAAAACGATCTCGTCACAAAAAAGGATTTGAATCCTTTTATCATAATGGATTCTTTATTTAACCCAAAGTTCATTTTGGCACTACTAAATAGTTCGTTGATATCGTATCTTTATACTCAATCTTCAACGATTGCGT
>JAYEJE010000297.1:0-4378 GCA_034660415.1 Methanobacteriota archaeon
ATTCCCATGCATCCTGTTGTTTTTTAAGGTGCTGTTGCACGAAGCTTCCAGCGAGATACCAAGCTCGTTATTTGCACTGGCGGTGTTGTTTATCAGGGTATTTTCGTTTGAATGAATTAAGATGATACCGATCTCGTTGTTCAAGTTTGCAATGTTATTGATCAAGATATTGTTATTAGAAGAATCCAAGGAATAGCCATCGCGATTATTCGAGCGAGCTTTGTTTTGCACTAATAGGTTATCGTGCGCGTAATCTAAGCGGATGCCATATTGGTTGTTCAATGCAACATCATTGTTGTATACAACATTACCATGCGAGTGCCACAAACGAATGCCATTGCGATAATTTGATTTTACTACGTCGTTATTTGATATTGTATTAGAATCAGAATAATTCAAGTAGATACTATCGCCATAATTATCTGATGCTGTGTTGTTTCTAATCGTGTTTTTTGTCGAATCAGACAAGAAGAAACCATAAGCGTTGCCCACAGCCCTGTTATCTGTAATATTACAGTGATCTGCGTGAATATGCATTCCTGCGTAAATATACAGTCCCGCTTCATTCTTTCCTATTGCATTTTTCACCGTGAATCCCTTTATGCTCACGTAGTCGGCAGTCACATCAAATACATGTGCGTTCTCTTTCTCCGCTACAACAGTTGTATGCGCCGGTCCGTTATCTGATCTAATCGTCAGACGCTTGTTTACTTTCACGTTTTCGTTATACGTGCCACCCCTCACGATAATCGTGTCGCCTGCGATAGCATTGTCCACAGCCCCTTGAATCCTTGCAAAATCATCCGGCACGTGAATTATCGAGTGTGACGACATGGTATCATGATTTAAGGTGTCATTACCTAAAGTTGCATCAACTGCAACTCCACTTGCGATTAGCGCCAAACAAATGGAAACCGCCAATAAGTTACTGCCCATTTTATTTTTCATTTGGTTTGGTATGATCACACTTTATGTTGTTACGCTATTCCGATTGCAGGGCGTCCCACCGTCTACAAGGCTCTCTTCCCATCCCCCGGTTAGATTTAGTTCAAGCGTTTTACCATTTCCCGCAGCACCCCAGGAATTATGGTAGCTCACCGCGTCAATAATGGCCGATGATGCATCTTTCAGTGCTATGGAGTCCCTTGTGTTACTTAGCCAGAATCCACTTTCAATCACGGTACAATTACACGCTGGATGTTCATTTAAGAACGTAGTTACATCTGCAGCGATAATTGCATACCCTCCAGAAGGAATAACCATACTGCCCTTGCCACGAGTAAATAGATAATACGAGTCGGGAGAGTTTTCAAAAAACGTCCAGCCGGTTACGTTTATGGCTTCCGGGGCACCATTAAATAGCTCAATCCACTCGCGATTTCTGTCTAAGCCAGGTAGATTGTACATTATCTCATTAATATTTACATGATAGGGTGTCAATGTTGCGTGTACGCGAGAAGTCTCGCCAGCCGATACCCATACATTTGTTGACCAGCTCTCATAGCCATCAAGAGCGAGCGTAATTGTACTACTGCCGGGTGAAATCTCAGTGAAGGTGTATGGTGTTGTTACCGACGGGCCATCAAACGAACCATCAGGGGTATCTAATTCTATCGTTGCGCCAGACGGCGAAGAGTTTACGAATATAGACCCTTTTGTTGGCGGTGGAGTGGGAATTGGAGTCAATGTTGGATGTACGTTAGAAATCTCGCCAGCCGATACCTGTACTATTGTTGACCAGCCCTCATAGCCATCAAGAGCGAGTTTTAGGGTATGTGCGCCGATGGATAAATTAGCAAACGTGTAAGGTGTTGTTACTGACTGGTCAACAAGACCGTCTAAAACTATCGTTACTCCTGATGGTATAGAAGAGACAGATATAGACCCTGTTGTGGGTGTCATAGTCATTATTGCATGTACGTGCGAGGTCTCGCCAGCCAGTACGGGCACATCTGCTGACCAAATATCATAACCGTCAAGAGTAAGGACAAGTGCATGAGTGCCAATGAGTAAATTAGCAAACATGTACGGTGTTGTTAGCGACTGGTCAACAAGACCGTCTAAATGTATCGTTGCACCCGATGGCGAAGAAGAGACCGATATAAACCCCAGTATGGGAATCCCTGTTGTAGTGGGTAGAGCACAAAGTGGTGCAACAAAAACAGCGAACAGCAAAATCAGCACGGCAACCGCAAAAGAACCTCTTTTTAGTGACGTGACCGCCGCTGAAGAAACGTTCCTTTCACTTGCTTTTTTTTCTTCCCGTTTCTTCTCTTTCATCTATTATCGCCCCCCTATTATTACATCTATTAGGTTGATAGGGTATAAAAGCACTTCGATACATGTGATTGTGTCCAATAATCAAACACAGTGTTTCCAAATTGAAGAATCCTAATCTCTGTGTAGGATCATGCATCACATATTATACTAAAAAAAAGCGATATAAAAAGGTTTTCGTAATTACCCCTTTTCGCCCGGTTTTTATAGCTCAGATATTCTTTTCTCAAGATATTTTTTTAAATGGTTGTGAATTTTTCGTATATCATCAGTATCTGGCAGGGCGGTAATGATTTTCTCAATAATCCGCCTTTCTTGAATATAAAGGAATGTCGGTGTAAAATTGATGTCAAATATCCAACCCAGTTGCAGGAGTTTCATATCATTAAATGTTTTCAAATAATGAGAATTTGAAACCCTGTTGTTAAGGATATCATCAATAAAGCAAAGTGAATATTCAGGTGTATCGGGAAGTTCGAGTTCCAATGCGGGATTACGATGCCTATGTCGTTCCCTATAATAATTTGTCACGACATACCATATATCCAATTTGTCCGCATCCCGTATTAATTTTGAATGCAGTTTAGTGTTTTCATCAGCATTGTCGGGAACTTTACGTACATTGTGATATCCTATGGCATTATAAACGATGGTTTGTTCCGTTTTTGTTAGTCTGCTTAATATGTTTGTCGCTTTTAAAACCTTCAGCCCAAGAGTTGCATGGTTTTCCGACACACGATCATCAAAAGTGCCGTATGTCTTGAATTGTTCAAAACGACCTATATCGTGAAATAATGCAATTGTCTCAGCCAGACGAAGTGCATTTCTATTTAGATTCAGCGCTTTGCCTAACCGAAGAATCTCCTTACAAACACGTAACGTATGTTCTTCTTTAAGTCTGATATTCTGCTGGATTTTTGGATCTTCTGTGTAAAAAGATTTTACATAATTCCGAAACCATGAATGGAAAAAGGCAGTGTCCACATTATTCTCTACCATATCATGTTTATCCCTCTTGTTGTTTAGCTCTTTTTATCTACACTTTTACTTCTAGCTTTGTTTTGTCATTTGGAGTACCTTGAATACAAATGCATGATTAACGAGATATTCTGTAATCTCTTTTGGCACTTCTCGCTCTTACTTACACTTTATCACAGATGAGAAAACACGACTTTTGTCGCATCTACCCAGTAATGCCCACAGCCGCCGACAAAGTCCCCTATCTCTACCGCGGATATATCCTCTGGAAGTGGCGCATTTCCAGAGAGAATGGGAAGCAGTATCAACAGCGCAAGCACTATTAACACAAGTATCGTTAAGATTCGCATTTTTATGTTTCACCTCTACTTTTTATTCATCATTCTTATTTCTATTCTCTCGCTATAAAAATATATCGCTCACTTGCTTAATGAGGTATTACCTTGCCATGAAATGAAACCGCGGAAACGATAAACGCAATTCCGGCAACTAAGACTATTGTCGCTCCCGAAGGTAAGTTAAACGCATAAGACAGCCCTAACCCGCAAATACCCAAGACTGCAGAAAGGAATACCGAAATGCACATCATACTACTCAAACGATGTGTAAAATGTCTGCCCATCGCAGCCGGTATGGTTAATAGAGCAATGACTAAAATAACACCCACAACCTTTATCAATACCACCACAGTCAGTGCAATAAGACATAAAAGGAGAAGGTATAATCGCTCTGTGTGAAGACCAGCCGCAGTTGCATAGTCCTCATCGAACGAAATCGCTTGAAATTCACGGTGAAATAAAAGCACTACCACGATTATAGCCGCATCCAAGCACAGCATCAGGATCAAATCCGAAGTAGGCACCGTTAAAATACTCCCGAATAAATAGCCAAACAGGTCCGGCGCATATCCCGGTGTCAATCCGATGAGTACAATGCCGAGAGCCATACCCATAGCCCATAAAATGCCTATCGCGGTATCTTCTGGTATTTTCGTCCTCCGCCCGATAATGCCCATGCTCAGTGCAGATGCGATGCTAAACGGAATAACACCTAGAATAGGGTCTACACCCAGGAAATAGCCCAAGCCAACACCACCAAAGGCCGCATGTGCTATTCCTCCACT
>JAYEJE010000298.1:0-4328 GCA_034660415.1 Methanobacteriota archaeon
TCGGAGATGTGATTTTTATCTTGTAGTATCGGGTAGTTGGATAAATTCAGAAAACTATGGAGAAATTGAATCATGTCTTGCATTTTCATCAAAATCTTGCCGTCTGGAGCCTGTTTCCAACCGGTCAAACCCATGTGGATTTTTGTTGCATCTGCAGAATCGTAAATAATCTCTGCTGCGGTTTTTCCGGTGATTGCCCAGTGGAACTTGTTCTGAACCGTAGCGAAAAAATCCTTTGTTACCGGCGCGTTTATGTCATAGTCGGCGGCAAGCGCGTAGATGTCGGTGATCTTCTGATCTTTCAGGGTTCTGGTAGCCCAGATGCGGAATTGAGTGGCCTGATAGGAGTTGACGCGGTAGCCGACCGAAATGATGGTGTCGAGGTTGTAGAATTTTGTTTTGTATTTTTTGCCATCGCTGGCAGTATGTTCCAAAATGGAAGTAACTGAATCTTCTTGTAATTCACCGGAATCAAAGATGTTTTTCAAATGCTTTGTGATGGCTGGACGCTGAACCCCATACAACGCCGATATTGCTTTCTGTGTCAACCAGACGGTTTCATCCTTCAGAAATACTTCTACATTCACGTCCCCATCATTTGAGGTATAGATGATGAAATCGGATTGTTGGTTTACAATATCTCTTTTGTTCATATGCCCGCCTCTTGTTGCTCTAATTTAGCTCTGACTTCACCGCTCATCAGTTTAGGCAAGAGCGTATCACGGAGTTTTTCGAGGGTGTAGATTTGGTTTACATTCTCCCAACATTTCATATAGATAGGTTCTAATGTCTTCAATGCCTTAATTTGCAGTTTCATTGGAGGTAATGTCAATTTGAATTTACGGAAGTCTTTGAGTACAATTCTTGGAATAACCGCACCAGTTACAATATTCTCTAAAGCTTCACGGGTAGAATTCATTTTTAAATAGATCGAAAGCAATAATGGGTTATACTTTCCATTTGGTCTTAGAATTGCGATGGACGAAAGAATCACTAAATCCAAGTCATTTGGCGCAACAAAAACATGTTTCAGGTAACTGCCATCTTTAGCAATGATAATATCATCTTTTAAAGGACGACAGTCATTGCGCACTAATTCCACATAATCCGTTTCAGATATTTTTTTACAAGAGTCGTGATGAATACCCCACTGGTGCATATCTTTGACAGATGCCATTGGTAATCCGACATCTACGGTAGGAGGACTTTTATGTGCGCCGTCAGTTATTCTTTGAGTTACATAATCTAAATCAACTTCCTCCCACCCCTCATCCGCCTCCTCCACAAACCACTGCCGGAAAAGCGTTTCCGCCGTGGCTTCGAGGGTCTTGTTCTGACGATGGAGCAGGTCTATCTTGTCGTCGAGGCTGGAAAGGACTGAGGCGATGGCTTTTTGTTCTTTCTCATCATTAGAAATTTTAATTTCTAAAGAGTTTAAGAGGGTTTGCGTAACAAGTGGATGACTTGAGCCTCCTGCAAACTGATTTAAGTCCATGTTTTTCAGAAAGTAATAAAGAAACTTTGTGTTATTACCTTCTTTTGGTTTCGCGGCTAAGGCATTATCAGAAACCCAAACGGGCTTATTTTGATAGTAAACAGAGCCACTGTATGCACCAACCCTACCGATAATGATGGTTTCACCGTCATAATTACTTTCGGAGCTATAACCAAGAATCCCATTGCCACCAAATATGGGAATATCACCTTCACTTTTAGGTTTTCTTTTTCCATTTCCAAACTTGGCCACTTTACTTAATACGCATTCCTTCCACTCACACATCCCGAACAACCCTCCTGAGTACTACCGCGTCAAACGTTTCTTCATCCCCATCCGCTGCAACCTGAAATTCGCCATCATAGTACATATTTTCAGGCTCATGCTTCACCTTAATAATACTTGGTTGATAAAAATTCTCAAATCCACTTTTATAACCGCTGGTCAATACCGGTAAATCCTGTGGCAGGGATTTCAAAATTTCAACTAACTGACCGACTGTGAAATGGAATACTTCTTTTTTACTCATCACGATTCCTCCCCACCACTCAATTCCGCCTCGATCTCTTCAATACTTGGCAGAGATGATCTGAACTCATCCGGCAGATTTTTTGTGATCATGTATTCACTCACCCCAATCGGTTTATGAACATAAAATAATGCCTCGTCGGTATTTTTTGTCTTGTTCTGTTCTTTCAACCAGACAGAATAATCTTTATCTTTAGTTAAGGAGTGATTCATACCTGCTTCACCTTTTGGCCCATTATTTGATAGTATGCACAAATGCTTCGATTTTTTGTGCGTATCCAGTGCGGTATGCACATAACCTGTGCATTCCCTTTGATAAACGCTCATCTGCTCTTTTACTCTGTGCATTCCATCACAGCCCAGTGTCCACCTTTGTCGGGACCGATGCGTTTAATTCTGCATTCTTCTTTGAGTTTTGCCATCTGCCATTCAACACCTTTTTTTTGAAATTTCCACAATTTCCGCCAGTTCATTCATCGTAATATCTGGTGTTGCCGTCAAAACAGACAAAATTTTCACCCTAGTTTTCACCCTAGTTTTCACCCTAGTTTTCTCCGACATTTTCTCCGACATCTTCTCCGACATTTTCTCCGCGCTTTCCGGAGTATAGCTTTTCTTACTTTCCGACTGGCCGGCTTCCATCAGGTTAAAATCAACCGAAGTCATAAGCTTCCCCGGGCTTGTAATCTCTACTTTATCGTCAAATTTTGATAAGGTCGTAAGGCGTAATTCTTCACCTGTTCTTTCTTCAAAAAACAGTTCGAATTTTTCAATATCTATTTCAGGAAGCGTTTTCTCAATTTTCATCTTTTACACTCACCCTTGCAAGGTTCTCCAATATCTTCCGATTCAGTTCCGCCTCCTCTTTTAACTGCTCCTCAAACTCCGTTTTCAGCTTGCTGAACCGCTCATTAAAATCAAATTCGTCCTCATCGTCCGGTAAGCCCACATATCGCCCCGGAGTCAACACATAATCCAGCTCCTTCACCCTTCCAATGGAGGCGGAATTGCAGAACCCTTTGACATCTTTATAATCACCGTCTGGATTGCGCCAGTTGTGATATGTCACCGCGATTTTTTCTATCTCCTCTTTAGAGAACTCGCGGGTCCTGCGGTTGATGAGATGGCCCATGTTCCGCGCGTCAATAAACAGGAGCTCGTCTGTTCTGTTCCTGTATTTGCCGTTGGCTTTGTTCCTGCTCAGGAACCAGAGGCTGGCGGGTATCTGCGTGTTCAGGAACAGTTTTGGCGGAAGGTTAACGATGCAGTCAACCAGTCTGGCTTCCACAAGCTCCTTTCTGATTTCGCCTTCGCCGGATGTTTTGGAGGTCAGCGCCCCCTTTGCCAGAACAAAACCGGTCTGACCGCTCGGGCTAAGATGATACAGGAAATGCTGTATCCAAGCGTAGTTGGCGTTTCCTGTTGGTGGTACGCCGTATTTCCATCTGCCGTCCTTACGTAATAGATCACCGCTCCAGTCGCTGTCGTTGAAGGGTGGATTGGCGATGACGTAATCAGCCTTTAAATCTTTGTGGGCATCGTTCAGAAAGGAACCTTCATTGTTCCATTTGACCTGCGAGCTGTCTATGCCCCTAATAGCTAGGTTCATTTTGCACAATCGCCAGGTGGTCTGGTTGCTCTCTTGCCCGTATATCGATATGTCGTTTACCTGCCCCTGGTGTTGGGCAACGAACTTCTCCGAATGGACGAACATGCCGCCGGAGCCGCAGCAAGGGTCAAAGACTCTGCCGTTGTAGGGTTCCAGCATCTCTACAAGTAATTGAACAACGCTTCGGGGGGTATAGAACTGCCCGCCCTTTTTGCCTTCTGCAAGCGCGAACTCGCCAAGGAAATACTCGAACACATGGCCTAGAATATCGGCACTTCTGGCTTTCGCATCGCCTAGCGCGATGTTGCCCACCAGATCGATCAAGCCACCAAGACTTGTCGGGTCGAGGTTGCCTCGTGCATAGACCTTTGGCAAAACACCCTTGAGCGAGGGATTCTCCTTCTCGATTGCGTCCATCGCGAAATCCACGTCTTTTCCGATCTCTGGCTGTTTGGCTCGCGCTTGCACATATGACCAGCGGGCAATTTCAGGAACAAAAAAGACATTCTCGGCTTTGTATTCGTCCCGGTCTTCAGGGTCAGCACCGGCGTAATCACCCTCTCCTTTTTGTAGTTTATTATATAAGCCCTCAAAGGCATCTGAGATATATTTCAGGAAAATCAGACCCAGGACTATATGTTTGTACTCGGCAGCGTCAATATTCTTCCTGAGTTTATCCGCCGCTTTCCACAGTTG
>JAYEJE010000299.1:0-4327 GCA_034660415.1 Methanobacteriota archaeon
CTGAGTATAGTGAAACCAGCGGGAGATTTATAATTCATTCCCCCGAGGTTGCGTATATTTCATAGGGCATTATCTTCTTATTCGATTTCTTTTTTCCCTTCAATTTGCTTACAAGATCAGCGGCTTTCTCCTTGTTCTCCCGTCTCTTCAAACGCCCCATTATGCCCGCCATCTCTTTATCCTTCTCCTCTCCGCCGTATTCTACTTCACCTTCTAATAGCTCTTCCTCTTCCTCTTCTAACTCTTCCTCTTCTTCCATACTGCCTTCAATCACGTCCATTTTAACCCCGCTTTCTGCCCCGCTATAGTAAATAAATATCCTTTCTCTTTGATAAAGTTTCTTTTGTTTCAACCTTCTCGGGATATAACTTTTTTGCTTCTGATATGATCTCCTCTATTCCGCCCCCTAGCTCTACCTCTATCTCTTCCTTGTTCAACATAAACGGCTCATCCAGTGTTATCTTCGCTTCGTCAAGCACCAATGTTGACCAGCTAACACTGCTCACTTGCGAACTATATCGTTTCAATACTTCAGCCTTAAAAAAATCGCGCGTTTGCTCGGGTGCATTACTAAGTGCATATCTTACCCTATCAGGAAACGAAGACCAATTCACATGCGGTAATTTGCTCTTTGCGAATGCCATTGAATCTGCGGGATTGAAAAGGCAGGCGCTACTGCCCTTCTTGCCTTCTATGTCTTCCAGCACGCTTTCATCCAATAAGGCATACTGGTTACATATGCTTATTCCTTCCAAAGCGCTTTTGGGTTCATAATTCACAAGCAGCGCCAATTTCGTTACCCAGTCTATGCCATCCACATACTTCTCCATGTGTCGAGCCTCTAAATCGTCTAACAGCTCCTTAAATCCTTTCAGCCCGAGTTCATCCCACTTCCCCGGTTCCACACCACTAAATTCATGCATCTGCTCTATCGCACCAAAATAGAACTGTAATATGGATACTGCATCGGTCACCTCTCCGCTCTTCAATTTTAGCTGCCACTTGCATTCCTGTGTATCCAATGACAGTTTCTTAAATGCTCTTACAGGATCCTCTATCTCCGGTGCATTGTCTAAGAATCCGGACTCAAAGGCGCAAATCACCTGCGCTTGTACTATATCACGTAAGAAAATCGCATATTCCGACCGAAGGGCTTCGTAATGGATGTCATGCAGTCGCCAGTACCGATGCGCAGCATGGGGCTGGTCTCTCGTGTTCAATATGCCTCGCTCGCGTGTAGTGGAAAGCGAAGACTTATGGACTACAAACATCGCCCGCGGCGAAATTACAAACTTCACGCTTCCCTTACTAATTGTGTCGCCTGAAACAACATCGCCTGACCCGGTAAACAAAATTCGTGTGATTATCCATGGTATTAATGCCTTTTCTACTCGACTCCAATCTTTGCACGCTTCCCTTTTGGTTATTATATTGCCATGCGTGGCGTACGTATTGGTCTTTATCCTTCTCTTCTTCCCTTTCTCCTTCCACCCGCCGAGAGAACTAAAGAAGTTGGCGACGTTATTCTTATGGATGCGTACTTCCTTCTTTAACGCTAAACTCGCCTCCCGTGAGCCCACATAGGCATATATCTCTGATGCCTTATCATATGCCACAGCGTCAAAGGGATTGTTGTACGATGGTGTGGCTATTTCGAGATGACCCAGATCGTTATAAATACGACTGCCGTTTTCGCCGTATGACGACAATATTCGCGATTCGTGCGCTTCTTGCGTGATCTCCATATCCACGTCCCACTTGACATCACGAGAGAATTTCCCGCGTTTTATTCCTTGTATCGCTGCATTAACGAGCAAGGACGGATTTAAACCCGCTTTTGCACTCACTGGGTATTCCTGTTCTATGCCTCTTATCTTATTTTCTGTACCTGCGCCCTTTATCCGCTCACTCATTAATCTTTAATATGCATTCTGCTCGTATAACAGTTTTTGGGAACTCCCTGTAAATAATTTACCATTTTTGATAAATATCATATTTTGACACAGATTTCACAGATTTACACAGATGCTACTCTAAAGTCCCGAAAAAATTATTACGTTTTTACGAGTTCATAAAAATCAAAATTTAAAACTCAATACACTACTTTACTTTAAATCGGTGTTAATCAGTGTTAATCTGTGTCTTAAAAATCCTTGTAAAATGACACGGTTCTGATAAATTATTATTTGTGAGTTTCCTTTCCGCTATATCAAGACTCTCCCTTCTCGCTCTGCTTTATCTCTTCTATCTTCTTTCTTATTGACTCATCATCCCAGCCATCCAGTTCATCAAACCGATATGTTTTGTTGTTAGAATACAACAAATAATCCAAGTATGGGTTTCTTACGATTCTATTCCTTATTTCCCGACTTAGCTCCTCCTCCCAGCCCCTTATGTCTTCCTCCTCTGCAAGTAGCCGCACAAGAACCTGTCTTGATCCTTCACCTCTACCCTGCTCTTGGAAAAAGACCACTACCGCACTGGGCATCCTCGCCAGTTCCGGATACCGCTCAAACAGCCGCGCATATTCTTCTCTGCTCGGTCGGCCAACGTCTATCGTCACATTTGGCTCCTTATTTATCGTTATCTTATTCCAGCTCAGTGCCGCATTCTTGTACTCCGATGCGAGTTTCACTCTTAGCTCAGCTCTTGAATCCTTCGGTGGATATAGCATTGCTTCCCCTATATCCTCCTCCGTCAGTATTCGTTCCACCCCTATCTTATCCGCTACACTCTCGTATAGGTCAGAATCACAGAGATTGGTGAACTCAAAAGAAGCCGCTATCTCTTTCTCTTCTATACCTTCCATCATGTACTTGCTCCGGTAATCGAATTTACCCTTTGGTATATGCTTATAATCGAACTCGCCCAACTCATTCTTTATCACCCATAACTTCATCACCCATTCTATACGACGGAGAACATATGGGTCCTCTAGCAGGCCCTGATCGAACTTGGCACAAATACGCTTAAACGTGTCCAAACAGTATTTATCCCAATAAGACACTTCTCGCTCCTCAAACAACTCCTCTATCGCCGCAATATAATAACTCATAATATAATCTGTGACTGACTGCGTCTGGCCATTCATTAGCCGTATTCTCCAGTCCCCTCTTATGTTCTCGGAAATATCTTTAAATGTTTGTAGTGGGTTCCTAATGTCTTCCACATGCGTAATTTTCCCCGATTCTATTGCATCTATTACGTATGATGTAATAGCATTGTTGAGCAGCCTTGTGACCTCAGAACGAACTCCTTCGCCTGATGTTACATGCACACGATATTTATCCTTTGTGCTCAATGGCTCATCCCTCAGGGATAATATTGGCCATTGCGAAGGTGATTCGGTAAGTACCCTCTTTGAGACCATCGCTTTTGGCGATACGACATATTTTATCGTTTCTTTATCGGCTACATAACCGCCTGCGCCAAAGAATATCTTACGAAGCACTAAAAACGGGATGAGCAGGTTCTCTTTACCTATATATTTCTTCCGCTCTACAATATAAGATTCATGAGTGCCACGGCTATACCGCTTGTCTATCTCCACGTTTGCTTTCCAACATTGGATATAGGAACTACAATTCACACTTTGCTTCCGCTTATCCCTGTATTTCTCGTTCGCTTTCTCCACGCCGATCTGCATGTACAACTCCGCTGCTTTGTCATATTTTAGCACTTCAAATGCGTTTCTACATTCTGGCGTAGCTATCTCTAAGTGACCGCCGGTGCATATGTAAATTCGTGAGCCATTACGCAAAAAACCATCGTTCCGCCTCTGCATCTTCGAGCAGATAGCTTTCGAACCGTCGAAAAAGGCATAATGCTCGAGTGCATGGATCACTTCATCTACATGATAAAATCTTGCGTATCTGTACAAATTAGGCGATTCCGAGCTTATTCCCACTCTGAATTCATGCTCTAATCCCTGCCATCTGTTCAAATCCACCCGTTCCATTTTTTTGGGGGGCTCAAATTAAAAGTGCATTCCTGTTTCTTCCTCTGGCAGCTCCTCATAGCCGGACGCAATCATCTCTTCGGCCCTTCTCTGCACGAACTTATCAAACCCTTCTTTTAAGTGCCGCATGCTCACACCTATCTCATCTACATGTTTATATCTCTTCTGTAACTCTTCTGCCTTAGCTCCTGCATCTAATATCGACTCAAGCCCTTCCTTATCCCACATAGCCCTTAGCTCTTTATCTTTTATTGTCCCTTTCTTCAGCATCAACATTGTTCGCTCCTCTAATGCCTTATCTTGCGCATAACCGAATATCTGCGCGATGAACCGCCCGGTTACCGTGTCCTCTCGCTTTATCCGCCCTAT
>JAYEJE010000300.1:0-4303 GCA_034660415.1 Methanobacteriota archaeon
TGGAGTGAACATTCCAATCTCCATCTCCGTTTTGAGAAACACTTTGTCTTCCGTACCAATCTACCGATCCTTTCCCGAAGTATCCCGTTGTAGTTCTCGATGTCGGTGGTTTCTATATCGTCGTGGTTGGGGTTGCCGTATATTGTCCTTTTCTCCTTACGGACGACTCTTCCCTTCTCCCTGATCTTCACAAGCTGCCCATAATCGATACAGGTATTCGCATAATAATCTGGTAAAACATAAGTGTAATCGTCGTTTCCATCGGTGAATACCTCTATTTTAGCCAGAGGAGACGGCTGCTCCGTTCTTTCAGATAGCTTCTCTATCATTCTTCCACAAGTCTCTTGAGTCCATTTTCCAACTGAAAAAGCCACAAAGAAGTACGTATTTCGCTTTATGCAGGTGTAAATCCATGCATCGCCTTCTTTAGACCAATTTGAGCGGCAGGGGTCAACGTTTTTTTGTTTTTTTTAACAAAACTCCATAGTTCATCGCATTCAAATGCCGTAAGCCCAAGGTTCTTTATGAGATACTCATTCATTCTTTCTGCATGCTCAGCCATATCTTCTAACAACCTGCCTATCGTGTCCCTATGATGACCTGTGATTCGCTCGATGCTCCGTATCCCGTTCTTCTCTACCAGATGCTTGCAGATATTTATTATTTCACGCTCGGACAAGTGTTTCCGATATAACGGTGTGCCCTTTGTCTCCATAAAATAGGTCTCGCAATGCTTGCAATAATACCTCTGATGCCCGGTGCTCTTGTACGTACCACTTTTAATGATATCTTTTCCCTTCTCTTTCAGATAATAACGACATCGCGGGTTCTGACAAACTACCTCGATTTTCCCTCTTGGTCGTGCCATGGTATCCACCAAGAGAATATTAGATAGATTACTATATAAACTATCTTATGTTAGGACATTACCGTTTTTTACAGCACCCCGACTACATATCGCCTTATGTTGAAGCAGCCGCAAAGATATGATTTGAGTTCATTGAGATTGCTCATCACAGCAGGAGAACCAATGGGAATCGGACTTTACCGCAGGCTGAGGTTGTTTTTGCCACATGCTGAGGTCGTTGAACATTTTGGCTGTACGGAGTCTTTTCATGCCATTATCTCAAATAAACCGGGAAATGTGAAACCTGGCTCTCTTGGACGGGAACTCCCCTGCTATCAGGTACGGGTATTATGCGATAGCGGAGAAGAGTGCCCACGAGGCGTTTTTGGTAAATTAGCGTTTCGCGGTCCCACAGGCAGATATATAAAAGATGATAAAAATAAGGAATGGCACAATACTGGCGATATTGTGTACAGGGATAGTGAGGGTTATGTCTGGTATGTGTCAAGAAGCGATGAAATGGTAAAGACTTCCGGGTATTTTGTTTCTCCGCATGAGATAGAGAACGTTCTCAGAGAACACCAAGCGGTATCAGAAGTCGCAGTGGTTGGCGTTCCAGATGCGATGTTAGGTCATAGGCTCAAAGCGCTTGTCGTAATAGAGGAATCCTATAAACCCTCGGAGAGGATTAAAGATGCACTAAGGCGGTTTTTAATATCGCAAATAGCCGATTATAAAGTTCCATCAGATATAGAGTTTGTTAACTCGATTCCAAAGAGTAATAGAGGGAAAATACTAAGGAAAGAGATTTTGACTGGTGTGAGGCAACATATGCGATAGGGCAGAAGAAGATTATCACTACGCTTAAAAACCGAGATATTAGTTTGTAGGTTTTAGGCTATCCTACGCTTAAACAATCAGTCTCATCTTCATCAGATTCCCCGACAGCAGAAACAACACCAGAAACTATAGGAACAGGAACTCAAAAAATCCTTTCAAGCCTCATCCTGAACTCCTTTCTGTGCCGTTTCTCTTCATCCAATATATGTTTCAGGACGCCGACCACTTCTGCATCATCAATCGCATCAATCTGCTGCTTGTACTTCTCGATGCCTCCTGTTTCAAGCGCTACCTGCTTCTCTAATTGACTTCTCAGGTCATCACCTCCGAAATCAAGCTCCTTATGCACCATTGTTGGCTTTCCGCCTCTTTTCACTATGAGATCAGCAAGCCAATTCATGTGTCTCATCTCGTCAATGGCAATGTCCTCTGTTACTCTACTAGGCTCGCACTGGTCCATTATAAAGGCGTTTCTCACATATGTCAGCGTAGCTTCTATTTCACCGACAAAATCTTCATTCAATAACCTGATTATTTCTGCCACATCCACAATTTTTTCCATTATATTAAAAATTAATATACCATAAAAGCATAAAATAAATAAAAACCATGCGAACTATGGAACAGAAAGTTGAAGAATACCCAAAGTTTGCTACGGAACTTAAAAATCCTGAGTTCGCCGATTACGCAATTTCTTGCGGCGGGGTGGGATACAATGTAAAAGAGCCTTACTTTTTTCTTTCCCCAGCGGTGCATCTCTCATAATTGAATTGTTTGAGAAATAACCACCTCAGTTTTCTCCTTTTGTATTGGAAGTTGATAAGTGCTTTCGAACGATTCTGTTGTATCCACGGGAGTCATGAGAATTAAACCTACTGATAGTGCAGCTATCTATATAAGCCTCAACCGTACCACTCTGCTTTGCTCCATCGCTTTCTCTTCACTCATTTCTTATTATCTCCTAAATGATCCTCCAGTAGCTTCTCAAGTTTCAGTCTATTTTTATCAGACATTTGATGGTGCGTGTCTATTTTTACCACCCTCTCCTCTCCCCCGTTTGCGTATATCGAATATCCTTCTAAATCCCAATTATACCAATCATCATACCTCTTTTCGATTGGCACTTTAAGAATAATAGAACTTGGCTGATACTTCGGTAGCCGTTCGCCAACAGAGATATACCCTTTTGCACTGATATATTCCTTATCCTTCTCTATATCCCATTTATCTTCTACCACTTTTTTACCGTTGTTATAACATTTAAGTTCAACCTTCTTAGGCACAAAAAGGTAATATGAGTGGTTATGTACATTTAATTTGAAGTATAGATTCGGAATGTCACGGACTTCCCTTTTAACCACTTCCAGATACGCACTTGGTTCTATGGTAATTATCTGATCTTCAGGAGGTAGCTTTGTCAGTTCAAACAAATCACCAGATTGTTTTGTCATTTCCTCTAATTTTGATTTGAAAATACCCTCACGTTGCTTAATTCAAAGAGCAAAAAGTATTATTGAAAGAGAAAAAAATAGCACTGCTACAATACCCTGAAAGATAATTGAAGTCATCTTAGATATTATCTCCTTCACAATATCCCACCCAACTTTTATACCCACTACAAGAGACCCTACAGAACCAAGCAACAATATAAAGCCCTTTATACGAATAAAAGGTTCTTTTTTTCTATCATTATCTACAACATCTTTACGAAGACCCAATCTTCCTTCACCTCTTCCTTCTCAAAAGATATGCTACTGCCAATAGTCCTGCGATTGCAAAAATAGCTTCAAATGCTGGTGCCTTGACATCGTTCTTCGATTGAATATTTGGATCATAAGGGTCGTAATCGTATTGATCGGGTACTCCATCGCCGTCCGAGTCTTTTTCTGATACATGGAAATACTTTTTGTCTTTCCCCAGTGTGATATGAGACATAGGTATCCAATTGTAGCTACTTGTCCAATCAATCATATAATATCCCGGTTCTTTTGGAGTGAATGTGGTACTGAAATTGCCATTAATGTCAGGAATTACCATAATATCGTCTACGGCTACACCATCCTTATAAACTTCAATGAAGAAAGAATAAATAAAACCCTCACGTGGGCTTATTATACGCCCATGTAATGTTTGATTATTTTTGGTTAAGCTTACAGATGCGCTACCTTCAATCATAATATTTTCTCCAACGATGCCACCCCCTCTAAATTTATCCTGAGTAGGAAAATCAAACCAGATGTCAGTTGAAGCTTTCCATCCTTGTTTGTAGAAATCTATTATATCAATTATTGTATACTCCTTTGTTTTTTCTTCAGCATTAGCATTGGTTGTCAACGCTAGAAATACTAACACTATCAAAATCAAAGCCGTTCCGATTTTACATTTCATCATATTCCTTCTAATTCCACTATACTATTTAAAACCATTACTTTCTCAAATTTCTGTCTGGTGCCTTTGTCTATTTGAAACCTTAAAGATTCCGTTTTTAGTCCAATACCTTAATTACTCATCACTTTCACATTTTTCTATATCTCACTTCTTGGTACGGATGATACCGTGCTTCCAGTTCCAAAAAGCCTGCTTTAACTTTGAAATACTGAATTCCTGGAGATAAAA
>JAYEJE010000301.1:0-4262 GCA_034660415.1 Methanobacteriota archaeon
GGGTCGTCTTTCTTCAGGTCAAGCATGTAATCGCAGTTTTCAATTACTTTATTCCATTCGCCAAGGCGCTGATAGCTGCCGGTTAGATGTCCGAGTGCGATCATAAGAGTCGGGTCTAACTCAATCGCCTTTTCATAATCTAAGGTTGCTCTCAAATCTTCGTATATCATGTGATGGTCTCCTGCATAGTTTCTTCCTCTGCTGTAGTATACCGCAGCTAAACCCTTAAGGCTCGCTTCCTGTATGATCTGGTTTTCGGATTCGAGTGCCTTATTAAATTCTGCGGTTGCATTATCAAAGTCACCGTATCTATAGTAAACGTTCCCTTTCCCCGCGTGTGCCAGCGCATATGTTGGGTCTAATTCAAGTACCCTGCCAAAATCTGCAAGTGCCTTGTGGTGTTTATCGATAACCTCCGAGTCAAAGGGTTTGCCGTAATAGTGAATGAACTGCCCGTATGCAAGTCCTCGGTTGTAGTATGCTTCTAGATTATCGGGGTTCAATTCTATTGCTTTAGTAAAGTCTGATGTTGCGTTTTTAAATGGTTCCCTATCGTAATAGTCTCCCTGTCCAAAATAGGCAACTCCGCGATTGTAATATGCCTCTTCAAAATCAGTGTCTAATTCAATTGCTTTCGAGAAATCGGAAATTGCCTTATCTATGTCCTCTAACGCAAAATAAGACAATCCACGGTCGTTGTATAGGCGAGAATTGTCTGGGTTTAACGCTATCGCCTTATTGAAAAGATATAGTGCAGCGTCGTAATTACCCTTATTATACTCATCCTTCCCTAAGTCAATGTATTTTTGTTCCTCCAACGCGCCTGCGAGACCCCAAGAAGACAAGCCTAACAGTACGATTAGAGTTACTCCTATTGCGGTCTTTCTCGTAATTTTCATTTTTTATCTATCACCTCCTAATTTTTTATTTTTTACCCAATGTGTAGCGCCTATCCTTGACGCATTCCAAGATTTTCCTTTTAAATCTTCCATTTCTATTTCATACCTCCTCTTTTTTCACGTTTACTACAGTCCCGACCAAAAAGGCTTAGCAGCCTTTTTTTTTCTTCGCTATTTTATCGTTTTTGTCCTAATTTTTCATATCTTAGTTCTTATTTTGTTTACTAATGTTGCCCCCATATAATTTCATTGGTGAGAGAGTATATAAATATCTCGATTTTCTCTTACTTTTGGCTGTTAATGAGTTTAAAAGTAGAATATAGTAATAACATATGTGGGCGGTATATGTCGGGGCATTCACTTAATCATTTTAATGTACAAGTCAGAGAAGATGCTCAACAAATCAGGCTTCACCACACGCATTTGCTGCACACTTCATGTTTCTTCATATTAGCAATGAAACTCAGGTATTCCTTCGATCGCAATATATTTGCCACCCCGTCCCCCATATAAGATTCCGGTAAAAAGCAACAAGGTGTGACACGCCCTTCGAAAGTGACAAAGATAGTATATTTCACTATCCGGCAGGGCAAGGTGTGCTTCTTTGGCAGATATATTTTAAAATCCAATTCCTTCTCTATTCTTTTTATCCGCTTGAACAGTTCTTCTTCTTCCTTCTTTGATAGATTCTTAAATCCTTTATCTACATTGTAAATATTGAATAATCTATGTAGTATAGCGGCATCTACACCTATTTCATGCCCTTTTTTTATCACAGCAAAGATTTCTTCGGTGTTGTCCCGGTGGATGGTGATGTCAAGATACGCTTTCAGTTGGGAACCCCGCTTCCGCTTCTCGATTATCAGCTCTTTGACATTCGCTATGCTCTTCGTCAATATGTCCATGTCGTAATAGCCAAAAGCGATGTCATCCAAACCAGAATCAAGAAGGTTGCTGATATTCTCGCCAACAAGGGTCGCATTGGTTGTTAGACTGGTCTTTAGTCCCTGCCCTTTCGCATATTCTATCATCCGGAAAATATCCTTATTCAATAACGGCTCGCCCCAGCCGTGCAGAGCAACCTCTCTGAAATTATAAGTGCCAATAATATCCTTGAACTTGTCAAAGGACATAAACCCGGTAGTTGATTCGAGGTTTCTTCTCATGCAGATCCGGCAGTCAAGGTTACAAGCTCTACTGACTTCTATCTGCAGTATCCGATAGCTATATATCTTCTTTACTTTCTCAAACATGGTTCTGCCGCCACCGCCATTAGTGTACACATCTTTTATATCTCCCACTTTTTATTCGTATTTTTAATACATAAAATACGTTCTGTTTTTATTGGTATCTTATTCATGTTAAATTATATTTTTGATAATTATCATAGACACCGATTTCACAGATTTACACAGACGCTACTGGCCCAAAAGAATTATTAAGTTTTTACGGGTTCATAGAATCAAAATCAGAAAAAATCAAAAATGATAGCCACAGAGGGCACAGAGGGCACAGCTGGGAAATAACTCGGTGCTCTCGGTGTACTCTGTGGCAGAAAAATTATACCTCAAATTAAAAAATATACAATAAAAAATCAATATACAACTTTAAATCTGCGTTAATCTGCGTTAATCTGTGTCAATAATTTGTTTTTCTGTGGGTAGTCTCAAAACGCTCAAGCCGGGAGGCGTTATCTTCACCCTGCTTTTTCCATCTACGTAATTAATCAAATCGAAGTCGGAAAAGAAGCAAAGAATATCCACGAGCTTCTCTTCCGGTAACCAAATCGCTTCTTCTATCTCTTTTACGGGATGCCAGTGCGAATCACGCAATAACTCCAATATCCCATCGAGGGTCTCCCATTTCTGCCTGCTATATATCTGTCCGTGCATCTTTTTCATTTCACCCCCTAATAATTATATTTTTTCATTTGTATTTAGTATATTTAATACTTTGGGTTTTTATTTATGCACTTCATCTAATTTTAGAATCAATTCGTATTACGAATGGGTTGTTTCTCGTGAAAAAAAAAGCATAAGACGAAAAAAGATATTACGTAATGGTTGTAAAACTTTGACTTATGATAGGTTTGTTCACCACAAAGAAGCTTATTGACGCATCTACATCCATTATGTTTGTGTATTTTATATCTACCCGTAGATAACGCAATCGCTCGGGCTGTTTGCACCGCTACAGTAAGAGGAATTGCCTCTATAATGGGTTGCGCCCAGTTCGGAAGATCAGTAACATGTATAAATATCCCACAAAAAAAAAGCGAAGGGGGATGGGACTCTTGTTCAGTATTAGTTAGTTCAGTCCACCTCAACGTTTTTAAATAAATAAGTGCTTAAACCAATCATGACCGTGCAAAAACATACCAAAACGAAGAGGTCCAGGGCAAAATAGAAATGTGACAGCCCAATTAGGCAATACCTCAGTCCATCAACACCGTATGTCAAAGGATTGATGTAGGTTAAATATTTTAGCCAAAGAGGCAAAGGCTCTATTGGAAATAATGCGGAAGACAAGATAAAAACAGGAAATGTGAAAAGACTCACTATTAAATGAAACCCTTGCATATCATTTATTAGCGATGCGAATATCAGTCCTAAACAAACAAATGATGTAGCAATTAAAATCATGCATAAAATAGAGAATAAAAATCCTAAAACTCCTGTTATCTTAAAACCGATCCCCACTGCGATTAACAATATTAAAAATCCTTGTAGTACTGCTGTTGTCACCCCTCCCAGTGTTTTACCTAAGACAATAGAAACCCTACTAACAGGTGTAACCATTATTTCTTTCAAGAATCCAAACTGTCTATCCCAGATGACTGACATCCCACTCGTAATCGCATTAAAAAGCAAAACCATGCCAATAATGCCCGGTGTAAGAAAAGCTATATAATCGATTCCCGGTGGCATGTCAGAGAAATTAAAAGCAGCGTTGAATCCCATTCCTAAAAACAGAAGAAAAAAGAGTGGCATCGCTAACGAACCAATGAGTCTGCTTCTTGCCCTGAAAAAACGCTTCATTTCCCTGAGCCAGACGGTATATATCGCAGTAAAATCGAGTGATTTCATCTTTTTCCTCCCATTCTCATACTTGCTTTTGCTTTCATTCTAATTTGCTCTTTTACACTTGCTTCTTGCTCTCTGATTGTTCTTCCAGTGAAATGCAAGAAAACATCCTCTAAGGTAGGCTTTCGCAAACTAACAGAATGAACAAAAACACCTTCTTCATGGGCAAGATGCAATATCCGTGGTATCATTTTTTCACCATTTTCCACGCTAAGATATAAAAAATCTTCATGTTTCTTTTTTAAAGAAAGGTTTTTTATGAACTCAATTTTTGTTAAAG